>PANO01000005.1 GCA_002707655.1 Deltaproteobacteria bacterium | reverse complement strand
ACAGCTTGAAAATGCGCATATTGCTGCGGGAACGGATCAGGTCATGCGTCCATTGCCCTGTCGGGAGCGAAAAAACCACAGCAGTGGTGTCTGTTTGAGGCAGGGAACGGGTAGGCAGAAACTCATTCTCCAAGTTCTTGAGCCACAAATTCATCTCGACCGTGGGTCGAAAAAACTCAACCTCACGGGTGGGAGGTCCGGAAGGCTTGGCGAAATCGATGAGTTGGAAGGACGCCTCGGTGGAAGCCGGAGTTGTGTGGCCCGCTTTCAAGGTTTTGCGGATGCCGTTGTAGAGCTTCGGGAGGGCCACGTCGGTGGTCAACTCGAACGTGGTTGTGTCGGCGGAAAGCGCATAGAGGTTGAGCTTCCGGACATCCACCCCCACAGCGGAAAGGCGTTGAGTGACGGTGCGTTCGTACACAGGGTTGGAGCGTCCGTTGAACATGAGGGTGAGTTGTGCGTTGGAACGAACGGCTGCGCTGAGCTTTTGGTGAAACCTTGGCCACGCCAAAATAAATTCGTCGAGCAGTCGTTCAACTTCATTTGGAAGAAGTTGATGACCTGCGGAAAGTTGTTGTTTCAGCAGCACTCCGCCCTCCGGATCTAACAAAGTGAGGGAAAAGACTGCTGGCGTCGCTGCGGACTCATCCGAGGGGGCAAGGGTGGTTTTCCTGACAAACTGGAGTTGGTGGATTGGCTCGGTGGTTGGGGTGGTGGATGCTGTTGATTTCACACGGGTGACCACCACCCGAAACGCATTGAGCCGATCGGTGAGTTTCCGGAGCAACGTGCGATGTTCGCTGCGCTGGAGGTCCGGGGAGACCCGCAATTCCACGGAGATGGGCCGCGCCCATCTAGATGCCGGATTCAGCCCCAGTTTTTCGAGGGCGTTCAGCAACCGCACTCGGTAGAAGTGCTGCTCTAGAGTGATGGAGTACTCTGTGATTGTTTCGTTGCGAAACTCGTGAATGACCCGTTTTGATTCGACGAATTGCCCGGGACTCCCGAAAAGTTCGCGTTCCAGCAGTGCTTGCGTGAGTTGGTATGCTTCCGCACCAAGCAAGCGCCGAGTGACTTGCTCCAGCGCCTGTCGATTTGCAAGCTGTAGCGCTTTCGCCTTGGCCAGCGCAACGTTCTTGCGCTCTACAGGAACCGTGAGCGACACCACCTCCTGCACTGTGCTTTGTGCAAGCAGGATGGGGGCAAAAGCCAGCCAGCCAGCCAGCAGCCAGCAGCTACGAGTTCTCATGGCACGATGTCCTGCACGAGCCGTTCATAAAGCGCGTTGAGCGCGGGTGCGTCGTCTCCCCGCAGGTTGAAGTAATACTTGATCTTGGGTTCCGTCCCGGAAGGCCGGACGATGATCCGACCATCTTGCTCCAGTTGCAAAAACAAGACATTCGAGGACGGCAAGCCCGGACCGGCCTGTGTTGTGTTGGTTTGCAGGTCAAGGCATGTGTTGTTGGAGAGGTCGGTCAGGGATTCCACCACCAATCCGCCCAAACTGCGCGGAGGCTCCTTGCGCAATTTCTGCAATTGCTGCTGAATCCTCGCCCGGCCNTCCGGTCCAGGGAGNGAGATGCTGACGAGTCGNTCAAGCTGCCGTCCGTGTTGTTGCTGNAAATTCTCCAGTTGCTGCAGCGGGCTGGANTTTTTGGCTTTTAGAGTCGCACACAACTCGGCGAAGGCCATTGCCGCCCAGACGCCGTCTTTGTCCCCGCAGTGCAGGCCCATCAGGAAACCATGACTTTCCTCCATGCCAAAAATGAACTGCTGCCCTTGTGTGGCACATTGCTCGGCGGCATCCCGAATCCACTTGAACCCAGTCAGCACGTCACGGGTTTGCAGGCCATACGCTTGGGCAATACGCTTGCCCAGCGGCGAACTGACGAAGCTCGCAACATAAGCCCCGTTCTCTGGAAGTGTTCCGGATTGCTGCATGCGGGAGAGCATGAAGTCGAGCAGCAACGCCCCAATCTGGTTGCCGTTCAGCCACACCCACTCGTCTCCATTCCGGACCATCACACCAAGGCGGTCGGCATCGGGGTCGTTCGAGAGAATCAAATCGTGTCCGGAATTGGTGGTTTTTCGGGCAAGCTCAAACGCCTGCTCTTCCTCCGGATTTGGAGTGGTCAACGTGGGAAATTCGCCATCGGGTTCAATCTGCTCTGTGACCACCTGCACGGCAAAACCCCGGCGTTCCAAAAGTGTTGGAACGCAACGACCTCCGGTGCCGTGGAACGGCGTGTACACGACTCCCAGATTCCGGTTCTCGGCCACACTGCCAAGGGCGAGGGCATCGAGTGTGTCCAAGTAATCGGCATCCGGCTCGTTCCCCAAATCTTGAATCAAGCCTTTGGTTTTTCCCTCCGCATAAGGCAGGCGCTGAATTTCATCGAGGCGTTGAATGCGACTGACCTCGTTGACGATTTCGCCGTCCTCCGGAGGGATCACCTGCCCGCCATTGGAGCCGTAGATTTTGTAACCGTTGTATTCCGCAGGGTTGTGACTGGCGGTGATGACCAGTCCGGCGCGGGCCTTGCGGCGCAGCAGCTCAAAAGACACCAAAGGTGTGGGGGCAACTTCCCGGAAAACCCACGTTGGAATCCCATGTCCGGCAAACACTTCGGCGGCGGCTTCGGCAAACTCTCGTGAAAAGCGGCGGGAGTCATAGCCAATCACCACGCCGGAGCGGGAATCCTCCGGATGTGCTTCCAGATGCCGCGCCCAGCCTTCGGTCGTGAGTTGCACGGTGTAGAGGTTCATGCGGTTGGTGCCCACGCCAAGCAGACCGCGCAAGCCCCCGGTTCCAAATGCGAGGGGTTGACCGAAGCAGTCTTCAAGCTCCGAGGCGTTCTCGTTGGCGAGCAGTCGATCGATTTCGGCTTTGGTGTCCTCGTCAACGAGGGAGGATTGCCGCCAAATCTCGGCGGTTTCTTGTGCAGTGGTCATGTGGGTTACTGGTGGTCGGTTACTGGGTGCGGTTAAGGATTACTACTACTGCCTCACACCTAAACGCTTTACGGTTTTCATACCTTTGTGCCTTCCGAAAAATCACGGAGCAAACGGGTGTTGTCGGCGCGGATCATAATTTCCTCTCCGGTGTCTGGGTGCGGAAAGCGGATTTCCGAGGCGTGCAGCAGTTGCCTGCAAACCACGCACCCCAGTGCCGGGAGGCAAGCCTCGCCCTCCTCCAGCCAGCGCAGAAAACCCTCATCCGCAAGCCCGTAAAGCTTGTCGCCGAGAATGGGGGAACCCAAGTACGCTGCGTGAACCCGGATTTGGTGGGTTCGTCCTGTGAGTGGGCGCACCTCCACGAGTTGTGAATCTCCGATTTCGTCAAGGGGCTGAAAATGCGTTTGGGACGATTTACCCTGCGGAGTGACAGCCTGCTTGATGCGGATGACACTGTCCAACGCCGGACCGATGGGCTGGTCAACCGTGACCGGTTCCGGTAGATGTTTTGACAAAATAGCCTGATAGGTTTTGTGAATCTGGCGGTTGCGAAAATACTCGGCCACTTTTTGCGCCGCCGCTTTGTGCTTGGCAAACGCCACCACTCCGCTGGTTTCTCGGTCAAGGCGGTGCAGCGTGAGCAGGGTTTCGCGGCCTAGGCGCTGTTTTGCAAGATTGACCAGTGTGTGCTTGAAGTACTTTCCGGAAGGACTCGTCGGCAGGTTCCCGGATTTGTTGAAGGCGATCAGCGCGTCATCCTCGTAAACCACCTCGAAGTTTTCGTCCACCTCCGGTTCCAGAAAATCCGGGCGCAGGTAGGTGATGCGCTGGTGGTTGCGAAGCCGCTGGCTGGGGCGTCCGAGGCGGTTGTCCACCCATAAACGCTGTTGCCGGATGCTCTGTCGCCACTCCGACTCGTCAAGGTACCGGAACCGCCTCAGCAAAAACTGGAGCAGGGTTTCGGAATTCCCCTCCACCTGCATATACTGAAAACTGAGTTCGGTGTGACCGTCGGTGAGGTGGATGGTCATGCGAACTCATTCGGACTCGTAAAAGTCGCTGCGTTTGTACAGCAAATCCCGCGCTTGCCAAGTGCGCATGGAGAACACACGTCCGTTGATGCGCTCGTCCAGTTTGCGGACGGAATNCTGCAAGGTCGCATTATCGCCACCGGCCAGCGTGACGCTGAGGCGAAAGGCATGTTCCCCGTCCGGCATTTCCGTTTCCCCAAGCTCAATGAGCAGCTTGCGTTGGTCGGCAAGGCCCGCCTCAATTTTTGTGATCTGGTTCAGGGAATGCTGGGTTTCGGTATTGTCGTCCTCCAGCAATTGCTCAAACGACAGACGCTTGAGGCGATGCAGCACTGTGCTGACCTTGCTCTGCTTGAGTGGCTGTTCGNCCCCTTCCATTTGCCACTTNNTTTTTGCGTCGGCACGATGGAAATGGAGGAGATCCCCGCTGGATTGCGTGATCCGCACGTTCCGGAAGAGGTCTTCCTCAAGATTCAGCAGTTCCGTCTCCAACCATTCGGCTTGGTCTGCGGAGAGCGAGAGCAGTTCTGGCACCAAATAAACTTCGGAAGTGTTCTCAAAACGGATGTACTGCCCCTCTCCCTGCTCACGGCTTTTTCCGGCTAACAGCGCAAGCAACGGGGTGCCGGAGTNGTTCAGCAGNCGCAGTGCCGTGGCATGTTGTTCGGAGTCCCGTTCTGCCAGAGTTTGCGGGGGTGTCAGCACCTGAAAGCGCTCGTGGCGTTCGGGATTGTCGGTCACGCGGTCGCCAACCACGGTGGTGGTCAGGGTGAGCAGCAACTCGGAGATGGCTTCCACCTGTGCCGGATANCTGCTTTGCTCTTCGATCCAGCCCGCTGCGCTGTGAATCAGGACAAGGTCGCCCGCAGCATCAACAATTTCAATGCGGGTCAGTTGGTTGGTGTCGAGCTTTTTAGCAATCGGGNTTCCGGAGCGTTCGGCAGTGATCGTGTCAGATTGGTTGAACGAGAAGAGCAGAAGGCCGCCTAGCGTCAGTGCCGCCGCAGCCAGCAACAGAGGTTTGAACATGGATTGTAAGTGAAAGGGAGTGGAGCAAACAATGGTGAAACAGCGAAACTCAAGACTTACTTATAGGGGATAACTTAACAATTCTCAAGGTATCTCGTATCCGAGGCTTTGTCGCCTACCAGCCCGGACACGTCGCGGAAGCCTTTCGGCGTGGACACCGCCAGCGGTGTGAAATCTGCGCCCGGAGTCAAGGATTTGGCGAAAGTCCGGGCCTTCGTCCACGCCGTGCGGGAGGAAGATTCGCCCTTACTTCCCTGCCCCCATCGCGCTAAACTCCGAAAAATCGTTCAACCGCTCCACCCCACGGAGGCCAGCGAAGACGATCCCTGTGACACCGCACCCTTGGCGGGCTGCTCCTGCTGCTCACTATCCCGGTGCTGGCCAACGAGCGCGGTGTCAAGCGCGTTGAGTCCTTTGCCACCGCAGACCGTCATGCACTGGTGATCGGCAACTCCGCCTACAACCACACCTCCCCGTTAAGAAATCCGGTCAATGACACGCAATCCATGACCATCAGCCTGCAATCCCTTGGCTTCAGGGTGAGACCACGTTGACGGATTCCGATCAGCGGGGAATGGATCAAGCGATCTGCGAGTTCGGAAAAATTCCGCGCCGACTCACGCGCTTATTTNCNATAAGGTCTAATGGAGATTGTCATCCGGTCAATCCNCCCAACTTTGGGGCGGGTCGCATTTTCGGAACGCATCAGGCGACCCACTCGCTGACGGGGGCGCGGGCTTCGTTGAGCGGCTGACAGATCACATCCACCAGCGTGGGTCCGTCCACCGCCACCGCCTTGGCCAGCGTCGTTTGCAATTCGGCGGGGTCTTCCACCCGGAAGCCCTGCACCCCAAAGGCTTCGGCAACCGCGGCATGTCGGGTGCGGCTGAAGTCCACCGAAAAGTAACGCTCACCAAATCCGGCTTTTTGACCGGCCTTGATCCAGCCAAAGGTCGAGTTCGAGCAGACAATCAANGTGACCGGGACGTTGCATCGCACAATCGTTTCCAATTCTCCAGCGGTGAATCCAAACGAGCCGTCGCCCATGATGCCCACAATTTTGGAATTTGGACGACCATACGCCGCNCCCACGGTGGCGGACAAGCTGTAGCCCAACGCCCCGTGCGCTCGGTTGGAAATGAAGTGCCGTCCCGCCTTGGGTAATTCGTAATATGCGGAAACATACGGACACGGAGTTCCGGGATCGGCGACGATCACGGCCTCTTCCGGTAGCACTTTCTGCAAATCGGCAACCAAGCGTTCCGGACGAATCGGAGTCTCGNATGAGTTGGAAAGCTCTGCGAAAAACTTCGCTTTTTCACACTTCGCCGCTTGGGCGCGTTGCTTTCCTTGAAAATTGGTATCCGCAACTCCGCGTTTCCGGAGGGCNGCGTTGAGGGCGTCCAGTCCCAAGNGAGCATCGCACACCAGCCCCACTTCGGTCGGGTAGTTCGCGGAAATCACCATCGGGTCGGAATCCATGTGCAGAATTCGGGTTCCCGCTTTCGGGGAGCGCCAGCGTTCGGTGGTCACGGACCCGGCCCGGCAACCGAGGAACAGCACCAAGTCAGCTTCGTCAATGACTGCGCGGGTCGCGGGGATGCCACCGTTGGAACCGACCACGCCGACACAGTGCGGATGCGTTTCCGGCAGGCTGCCCTGTCCGCTGATGGTGGTCGCCACGGGCAAGTTCAGCGTTTCCGCAAATTCTGCCAGCGCGGCTTCGCCTCCGGCGATCACCACGCCACCGCCGCAAACAATCACTGGNGAACGGGCGGAAAGCAGCGCGTCCAGCAGCGCGTCCGCCGCCACCGGGTCGGGAGCCGTCGGCAGGGCGGGATAGCTGCCGAACTCTGGCTGCGCCCAAATTTCGGTTTCCGGAACGGCTTCTTTCTGCACGTCGAAGGGTAGTCCAAGATGCGCCGCGCCAGGCCGTCCGGTGGTCATGGCACGAAAGGCCGCCCGGACTTGGGCGGGCAGATAAGCGGCACGTTCAATCACCGCGTTCCACTTCGTCAGGGGCCGGAACAGTCCCTGTTGGTCCAGTTCGGTGAGGGTGTAGTGTCCACGCCCGGCGGTGGAAATGTCCGTGGTGATACCAAGGATTGGAATCGAGGATTCGCTGGCCTCCACCAAGCCCGGCAGAATGTGAGTGGCCCCGCCGCCGCTTGGCCCCTCGCACACGCCCACCTTTCCGGTCACACGGGCGTAGGCATCGGCCATGTAGCCCGCCGAACGTTCGTCGCGGGTCAGGATATGCTCCATGCCGTGGTCCAGACCGTGGAGCGCATCATAGAAGGGTAAGGAGGTGTCGCCGCACAACCCGAAGATATGCTTCACGCTATACGCCTGAAGCATCCACACCAGTGCCGAAGCACCAGTGAGTTGTTTGTTGTTGCTGCTCACGTTCTACCCTCTTCCATTTTGGAAAATGTTTGGTCTGCCAATTGGCACAAGCAATAGAATACCAGCAGATTACAGAGTCAAGAGAAAAAAGTTGATGGTGGTTCCGTTGAAATTACCACAGCCTCCCAACTTGTTTTTTTCGTTCCAAGCACCCAGAATTGCCGGATACAAATGCTTCCGAACCCTCGCGACGCGCAGTCCGAAATGACAGGAGGGCATTCTGACACAACAGAGCGACCAATACCGATCAACGAACGACAGCACCATGGGCACCACAGACATTCTTGTGATCGGTGGAGGCATCATTGGCGCGTCCGTGGCCTATGGCGTGGCCGAACGAGGGGTACGGGTGGCGTTGCTGGATCAGGGTGGCAGCGCACCCAACGCCTCGCGGGGGAACTTCGGACTGGCGTGGGTGCAGGGCAAGGGGCTGGGGATGCCGCGCTATGCCGAGTGGAGCCTGGAAGCCGCACAGGCGTGGCCCGAATTTGCAACGCACTTGCGGGAGCAAACCGGNATATCGACGGATTATCTGCGACCCGGCGGTTTTGAGGTCTGCTTGGGCGAGAAAGCATGGAAAGCACGGGAAGCGTCAATCGTTCAGATGCGCCGCGAGTCCGCGACCGGAACCTGCGACTGCGAAATGCTGGACCGTCAGGCCATGCAGGAACGGATTCCCAAGCTGCGTTTGGGTGAGGCCGTTTCTGGAGCCTCGTTCTCTCCGCACGATGGCCACCTGAATTCGCTGGCGCTGCTGACTGCGCTNCTGGCCGCCAACCAGAAAATCGGAGTTGTCCATCATCCGGAACAGCCCGTGAAGTCGGTTTCCTTCCAGAAAGGCAGCTTTGAAGTGCGGACGTCCACGAAACATTTTNCTGCACAAAAAGTGGTGCTGGCCTGCGGCTTGGGGATCAAACCNTTGGCGCGGCAGGTCGGGCTGGAGATTCCGATTCGGCCTCANCGTGGACAGATTCTCGTCACCGAACGCACACATCCTCTCTTGGAGCAACCGTTTGTCACCATCCGGCAAACGCAGGAAGGTTCCTTCCTGTTCGGGGCATCCCACGAGGAGGTCGGCTTTGACACCGGAACCACGCTGGAGGAGATGCGNCGTTTGGCGGGCCACGCCGTTCAAGTGTTCCCGGAACTCGCAAGACTGCAACTGGTGCGCTGCTGGGGGGCACTGCGCATCCTCACTCCAGATACCAAGCCCGTCTATGTCGAGTCCGAGTCGTGTCCGGGAGCCTTCGTGGTCACGTCCCACAGCGGTATCACTCTCGCCCCGCTCCATGCGCAGCGGCTTTCGGAATGGATTGTGGAGGGCGTTGCCCCGGACGGTTTCGAGCAGTTCCATCCCCGGAGGTTTGATGCTTAAACGACGCTGGCCCCCGCAGGGCAAGGCGGTGACGCTCTGGTTTGAGGAGCAGCCAATTCTGGCGCATGAAGGCGAAAGCGTGGCAGCGGCGCTGCTGGCCGCAGGTGTGGATTACTTGCGCAGTGCTCCGGTCAGCGGGACGGCCCGCGCGCCCTACTGCTGGATGGGTGTGTGCTTCGAGTGCCTGCTGGAAATTGACGGGCAACCCAACCAGCAAAGCTGCCTGATCGCCGTCCAAGACGAAATGCGCATCCACCGCCAGCCGTCGAGCATGGGGGAACCATCATGAGCAAAACTTATGATTTGGTGGTCATCGGTGCGGGGCCAGCAGGACTGGCCGGAGCGATGGAAACCGCTGAGCACGGACTCTCGGTGCTGCTGCTGGACGAGCAACCTGAGGCCGGNGGGCAGATTTACCGCTCGATCCGCACCACCCAACGCCTACGNCCGCAAGCCTACGCCCTGCTCGGCCCTGATTATCAGCACGGGCAAACGCTCGAAAGCGCCTTCCAGCAGTCCGGAGTGNCCCACCTTTCCGGGGCTTCGGTGTGGCAAGTGGAGCCGGATCGAACGGTGCATTTCCTGCGGGACGGGAAGGTCCATGAAGTCAAGGCCAAGCGGCTGCTGGTGGCGACCGGGGCGCTGGAGCGTCCCGTGCCGATTCCCGNCTGGACGCTGCCCGGAGTGATGGGCGCGGCGGCGGCGGATGTGCTGCTCAANTCCTCCGGGGTCGTGCCTTCCGGACGCGTGGTGCTTGCAGGAAGCGGCCCTTTGCTGTGGCTGACCGCCTCCCGGCTTGCGGCGGCGGACGTTGAAATTCTGGCGGTGCTGGAAACCACAACCTTCATCGCTTACCTCCGAGCCTTGCCGCACCTCCCGCGAGCCTTGCAGGCCAGCGAGTATTTGCTCAAAGGACTGCGCCTCAAGTGGCAGGTGCGACAAGCCGGGATTCCTGTGCATTCCGGGATTTGTGGCCTCCGTGCCGAGGGCACAAGTAAGCTCGAAGCCGTGTGCTTCACCCAGCGNGGGCAGCCCCAAATGCTAACAGCGGAAACGCTACTGCTCCACGAAGGCGTGGTTCCGAATACACAACTCACCCGGCAACTCGGTTGCGAGCATCGCTGGTACGAATTGCAACGTTACTGGCATCCTCTGCTCGACGAATGGGGCAACACCAGCGTGGAGGGTGTGGCGGTGGCTGGCGATGGAAGTCTTGTTGCCGGAGCCTTGACCGCCGAAGCCTCCGGACACCTCGCCGCGCTGGAAACGGCCTACCAGTTAGGATCCATTTCCAGCGCACAGCGCGATGCGGCTGCTCATTCCTTCCGCAAGGAAATTCGGCACCATCAAGCCGTGCGCCCCTTCTTGGAACACCTCTATCCGCCCAGCCCGGAGACCCTGAATCCCCCGGACGATTCGACCTTGGTGTGCCGTTGCGAGGAAGTCACGGCGGGGCAGATTCGGCAAGCGGTGTCGTGGGGTGCGGTGGACCTCAGCCAAATGAAAGCCTTCACGCGTTGCGGAATGGGGCCATGCCAAGGTCGAATGTGCGGGTTGACGGTCGCGGAGATCGTCGCTCAAACCCAAGGNAAATCACCNCAGCAGGTGGGTTGTTACCGGGGGCGTCCGCCCCTCAANCCCATCACCTTGGGACAGTTGGCTGGACTGGNCGGCGCTCAAGATTGACGGTCGAGGGCGAGGTAGTCGGTCAGTTCGGCGAGTTGCTTACGGGCGGGAACGTCCGGGAGGGTTTCTAGGGCACAGCGGGCGGTTTCGGCATGTTNTCGGCAGATTTGCCGCACCGCATCCAGTGCCCCGGAACCCTCTGCTTTTTCGNTGCACCANGCGATNTCTTCCGGACGAGTCTGCTCCGGTTCGGCNAGCAGGGTGTTGCGGACGCGCTCCGTGTCTGACGAGGAAAGCCGTTCCAACATTTCGATGACGATGAGGGTGCGCTTGCCCTCCGCAAAATCCCCGCCGCGTTCCTTGCCATAGCCGCCTGCCCCGGCNCTGGGCGACTGATGTTCGCTGTCCGCTGTGAGGTTGAGCANGTCGTCCCGAANCTGAAAGCCTATCCCCAACGCCTCCCCGAAACTCCCGATCACTTCCAATTCCGATGCGGACGCTCCCGCGATCAAGGCACCGCACTGGCACGGCCCGCGTCCGGAATACCACCCCGTCTTGCGCACGATCATTGCGTGGTACTCCTCGCGGGTCGGAAAGCGGTTTTGCGCGACCCAACCGATGTCGAGCGCCTGCCCCTCGAAGGTGCGNTNCATCANGGCGGAGAGGTGCCGATGCACTNGCAGGGCGAGTTTTGGTCCAAGGGTTTCGTGATTATCAAGCAGGGTCACGTGGACGAGGCNGTGCATCGCGTCCCCCGCGTTGAGCGCAAGCGGAATNCCGTGGATGCGGTGCAGTGCGGGTTGCCCCCGTCGAGTGTGCGAGCTGTCCTCGATGTCATCGTGGACGAGCGCGAACTGGTGGAACAATTCCAGCGCAACCGCCGCAGTCAATCCGTCCTCTGGATTTCCGTCGAAGAGTTCGCAGCCGAGCAGCAGCAGTGCAGGACGAAAGCCCTTCCCGCCCCGTGAGGGGTAGTCCCGCATCAGTGGATAGAGGTAGTCCGTGTCGGAAGTTTGCGGGATGCGGCGCAGCACTGCGGCGGTGACGGTTTGCCCGACAAGTCTCAGGTATTCCGTGACTCCAGAAGTTGCGGAAGCNCGAGGTAAAGCGNTNGTCATGAACCGAGGCGTTGAAGCTGTGGAATCCGGAAGGTTTCCTGAATGCGTCGGTTGGCAGATTCGAGAGCNCGGGCAGGTAGGATGAGTCGCCGACGGTCGGCTCCGGGGCGTAACCGGATGACNTGATACTTGCCCTGTGGTTGCTGAAATGCTTTATGAACGGCCTCCANTCCGGAAACGTCGAGGCCNTTGATTTGCTCAACCACCTCATGCGAAAGGTCTTGNTAGCCAAGATTGATCGCATCCGGAAGCACATGCGTGAGCAGCACAACGCGCTGGGAGGGGGTTTCCAAAGCGGCGTGTTCGAGTGCCTTGTAGAGTCGCAGGCGCAGGGGTGCCCGTTTGCTCCATTCGCTCCCCCACGAGCGCAGGTAGTTGAGGGAAAGTTCCTGAAAAAGCAGCCCGCCTTGGACGAGGTAATGCGGCGCNGCACCAGCAGGNTCGCTTGGCACCAACGCCTGATTTGGCTCAAANGGNCGGACGGTTGCGGTGACAGTTTGCTCACGCCCGTTTCGCCAGATGCGAAGCTCAATCNCAGTGCCCAGCGTCAGTTCCTCCAGAAAGAGGGCATCGAAGAGGACGGAACCCCAAACCGGATGTTTGATCTGTCCGTCGGCGTTGAGTGTCCATGCTCCAAGCTGCGTGAGCAAATCACCCGGACGCAGCACCTGCGACCCCGTGCCAAACGGCAAAATTNGGGTGATCCAGATGCCCACTGTAGCAGCGGGAATCCCCGCGTGGTTGGTCACACTGGGTTGGGGGACGCGAGTCCACAAAAAACCCCGGTGCGTGAGGGCCGAGTTGGGATTGCTGGGTGGATGCTCCAGAAACTGCTGCAAGTGCGTGGCATGAAGAACGCTCCACGTTTCATCAGTCTGCTTCAAGGCGAGACCGATCACACGACCCTCTTGCAAGACGGGNGCACCGGCAGGNCCAGAATCCTTCACGTCCTGAACTTGCAGCACCGGAATCCACGTTTCGGTGCGCAGGCGATAGCCCACCTTCAATTCATCCAGCATCCCCGCCTGCTGCTCCCACCGGTCCGGAGCCTTGGCAGTGGCTACCTGCACTTCTCCCTTCTGAGCCTTGCCCCAACCCGGAAACTCGAGTCCGGACCAGAAGGCGTTGTCCTCAACCTCCAGCAGCGCAAGGTTGAGGGCATCGTCGGTGCGCAGTACGGTGGCTTTGGACGGGTAGCGATCTCCCGGACGATAGACCTCGACCAATGTGTGTTCGGCAACGAGTTCTGCGGTGGTCAGCAACCGCTGATTCGGTGTGACCAGTGCGAGTCCGGTTTGCCGACGAACGGGCTTGCGGTTCCACGGCATCTGCCAGTCGTAGGGCTGTTGATACACGCGCAGGAAGACGGCGTGCTGCACCTCGGTGGCGGAAACCGTTGTTGCCGCGAAACCCATCAGTAGAAGTCCCGAAATCAAAAAGATGGAAGCAAGCGGTCGCTTCCGAAAAGTGTTCATAAGCCAGTTCTCCGATGCAGCCGCTTGGTTTCGGTGATNCCATAGGTNNGGAGAATTGCATCGTGTTCTGATGCAATCTCGTGTCGGTTCAGCATTACGGGCAGTGGATTCCAGTGGCTGGTGAAGACGAGATGTTCGGTTTCGGATGGAAGCGAACGCAGCAGCGAGTCGAGGTGAGCCAGCGACTGCACGGGGGTGTTGTTGAATTGATCGAGGACGAAGTTGCGTAACTCCGTGTAGCCGGAATTGCTCGAAGCAGGCAGCACCCGAGCCAGCACGACCCGCTGCTTGCGGCGCGTGTTGGGCTGCTCGATTTCTCGGTACCAGTGTTCGTAGGCAAGCACGGGATGCAACTGCTCCTGCGCTTGCAGGTAGTTGCGGGTGAGCGCAACAAAGACCAGTCCACCGTGAATCAGGTACTCCGGAAGTCGGTCATAGCTGTTGCGCACCTCGTGTCCAAACGGCGGGGGCTTGAGTNTGAGGGCAACGGTTTGGCGCTGNTGGTCACGCCAAATCACAAAGNTCAGTGTCTCTCCCACCTGCCGACCTTCGGCGACAATGTAGAAATCAACGAGCAGCGCTTGATGATGCACCATACCCGCGAGGTCGATGGGCAAGCCCTCGATTTCCAGCAAAACATCGNCTGCCTGCAAGACGCCCGCTGCCGAAGAGCGTGAGAGGATGCGGTCCACATGGACGCCACCCGCTNCTTCCGGGAGACCAAGGAAGGCTCGCTCGTTGCGGTTGAGCAGGGTGCTAGTTTGGATGCCGATTTCGGGAACACCGTCGTAGGAGCCGTCCTCAAGGTCGCGCAAAAACCGTTGGATGAGCGGCACCGGAATGAAGTAACCGACATCGTTGAGCTTGAGGTTGGACTGAAACGCGACCCCGACGACCTTACCCTCTTGGACNACCGGGCCTCCGCTGTTGCCGGGATTGATCGCGGTGTCTGTCTGAATGAGCAGGTGTGAGTCCACTCCCGGATGGACATAGGTGCCGAATTCGATACGCGACACCACCCCTGCGGTGTGCGACAATTCCTCTCCGCCGAGCGGATACCCGTAGGCTTGAACACGACTCTGAAGCACTGGGAGTTCTCCGAAGGGCAGCGGTGTCAATCCTTCGTAAAACGAGGGATCGTCCACCTGAAGCAGTGCGAGGTCGGAGTCATGAGCAACTGCCATGACTTTAGCGATGAAGGGTTCGGGAACTGAAGGTTTGTGAACCAACAACATCCGGGAATCACTGACCACATGCGCACTGGTGAGGATTAACCCCGGTTCCACAAGGAAGCCTGTGCCTGTGCTAGGCTGCGGAGGCTTCATGCGCCACGGGGCGTTCCAGTTCGGACTCTGCTGGTAGTTCGTGAGGCGCACCACGGCCTGTTCCACCGTCTGCCGCTCGCGAGGTGCGGCGTGGAGTGGCGAGGCGGCAATGATGAAAAGGCTAAGCAGAAGGGCTAGGCGCATTGGGAAACGCTCAAATCTTCTCATGCTGCGCCTCCAACTGCTGCGTTGAGGTGATGCAGGTGCCGAGGTCTTTCAGGATTCCATTGTTGATGTTGTAAATCCATCCGTTCACAGATAGTTCAACTCCGGCCTTCCAAGTGTTTTGCACAATTGTGGTGTTGCAGACGTTCTTAACCTGCTCGATCACGTTGAGTTCGCAGAGCAGGTCGGACTTCTGCTCTTGATCGAGTCCGGCGAGTTTGGTGGTGTTGAACCGGATCACGTCTTTGATGTGCCGGAGCCAGTTGTCGATCAGACCGTGATCCTGATTCTCCATTGCGGCCTTGATGCCCCCGCACCCATAGTGTCCGCAGACGATGATGTGCTTCACCTTCAGAATCTCGACAGCATACTGGATGACCGACAGGCAGTTCAGGTCGGTGTGGACCACCAGATTGGCAATATTGCGGTGAACAAAAACTTGCCCTGGAGGCAGGCTGACGATCTGATTCGCGGGAACTCGGCTGTCGGAACAGCCAATCCAGAGGTACTCCGGTGCTTGCTGCTGGGACAGCATGGAAAAAAATCCGGGATCCTCCTCCTTGACCGCAGCGGCCCACGCTCGGTTCCTCTCAAACAAGTACTCTAGGGTTTTCACGTTTGGTCACCCTTTGGCAAGCAGGGTTTGCCGAGGCACGGCTTTAATTGTTGTCGGTTTCGTAAGCCAGCTTCAGGGAAGCAGCAGCGGTACGCAAGCGTTTGTCTTGGGTCTAGAGGCGAGTTGGCGAGGTTAATGCTGTAGCGGCCATCAGATGTGCGTCAATGTGCCCGATTCCCCGACCCATCAACTGGTGTTGCTCAATGCAGCACAAGACTTCGGCATCGGTAGCAGAGGAAACCTTGGGTAAATCCTGAAGCATGGACAACACTTCGATTCGGTTCTTGAGATTCCCACATGCCAGTTCACCAATTACAAAGGGATGGATCACAACCTCATTGCGATTGAGCAATGACACCAAGTTTGGATGGCCAACTCGAAGGTGATCAATCCAGACGGACGTGTCAACTAGAACCATGTCGATCAGGATTGCCGACGAGGGGTTGTTTGTAATTGAGGCTCGCTCCCCCCAAACGTGCCAGTCTGCGGGCACTCTCCCGTTCAATCAGGGCGCCAGCCCCTCTCGGACAAGGGCTGTTTTTTCCGCCATTCCTGTGATTTGTTGGGCCTGAGTCAGCAGTTCATCATCAATGTTTAAGGTAGTTCTCATGTAGGTATTGTTTGCAAAGGTCACACTATAGTAAAATCCATTAAAAATCGAACACTATGACCTAGCGATAAAATCTAATAAATATTGTTGAATATCAATGAATTGGATGTTTGTATCCCAGTCCAAATGTGTCCTAGAACCAGTAGCTTTAACTATAAATGGTGTTACGCAGCATAATTT
>PANO01000004.1 GCA_002707655.1 Deltaproteobacteria bacterium | reverse complement strand
ACTGTCCTACGTTGCTGGTCGCATCCGTATGCACCGTGATGTTGTTGTTCTTCCCCCAGTGGTAGATCGTTCCGGTGCTGTTGGCGGCGACGGGGTAGTAATCCTTGGCGTCAGAATACTCGTTGCTNCCNCANGCGGAAAGCAGCAGNCCGGAAAGNCCGAAGAGGAAGTCACGTCGGTGGAGTTTGCACATGGCAGGGTCAGAAATTGAAGGTGAGGGTGCCGAGNAANGTCAACCCCCCAACGTTGAAGTANGTTGAGGTTGGAAGTCCCTTGCTGTCGTANCTGGGGCGGGCATCGGACCAGAGNATCACATGCTNGCTAGAGGGAATATCGGGCGCCGAAATCCACACCGATTCTCTTGCCGAAAGTACGATACAGCACTTGAGCCATCATGACGGAACCGCTGGTGGAGATTTCTTTTTGGCCGACGCTGTTGTCAATGTTGGTGGTGACCAGTTTCGCGTCTTGATAACCGTAGAAGCTCCGGACAAGGGTGTTGGATCCGTAGCCAAAGTCCACGATGAGCCTGCGGAATTTTCTGGGGTAATAGGAGAGCAGCAGCAGGGTTTGGTTGAGCTGGAGGGCATTTTCCTGCTTTTCGCTGTTGAGGGTGTTGTACTTGATCCCCCCTTTGAGGTTGTCCATCTCCAGTCCCAATGCGAAGGATTTCCCTCGGGAGCGGTAGTGGACACTGTACGCGAGTCCGGAGAGGGCGAGGCTTTTGAGACCGTAGCGGTCCTTGAGGAACTTGTTGTAACCGCTGGAGAGGCTGAGGAACTGGTAGTGGTAGCCCGTCCGGACGAAGACCTCGGCTTGTGCGGCTCCGGACAGGCCGGTCAGGCAAGCGAGAGCAAATGCGCAGAGCGCGGTTCTGTAGCCGAGGGCGGGTTCACGGAAGGACAAAATGACCCAGCAGCGGCGTTTAATTCAGCAGTGTCGGCGTGTCGGCGGCATCCATGATCTCCTCAAGATCGGCCTCCAGCAGAGCCAGCACGGAGGGAGCCTCGCCCTGCACAGCCTGCTGTTCCAGAAAGTAACCGGCGAGTTGCAGGATTTGCATTTGCACGTCCTCGTAATTCGAATCCGGGCGAATCCCGAAAACCCTGCGGAACTGCTCGTAGAAGGGCAGGTAGCGCTCAAAGACGGCGTAGGTGTGGTGGGCCTGTTCCAGGGTGAGAGGGTGTCCGTGGTGGTACATGTTGGCCCGCATGTTNTTACGGATGAACTTGAGCCGCTCCACGGTGGAGAGTGAGGCAAGGTGTTCGGCGTACTCGTTGCGCTTGAGGCGCAACAGCCACGAGCCGTTGCGGAGCTTGACGGCCCGGGCGTGGATGTTCATGGCGCTTTGTAGCGCGTCGAATTCAAATGTGGCCCGTTCATCCTGACTGCGGATGAAGGTTTTGGTGAGCATGGACATGGGTAGAATCTGGAAAAAAGTGTTGTTGCGGGAAAAGCAACAACCGAACCAGATGCGACTCAATGGTCCACTCACCAAGAGTGCCGGAATGACGAAGCGGTGAAGGGGCGGCGGATCCGTGGATCCGCACAGCGTTTGACTTGCGGGTCAGACGTCCTCGCCGACTCCAAGGAAGAAGCGCCGCAGGTCGGGGTTGGAGTGGAGCAGCGGCTCAAGGTTGCTGGCCATGTTTTCGGACCAGATGCCTTGGCCCACCATCAGCCGGAGGACACGCTGCACTTCTTGATCGGTTGTCTGGGTCATGAGACTCTCCTGAAAGAGAAATGGGTTCCCAGACACTGCTGCAAGTCCGGTTCCACAAACGGNGCTCAACCGACGTGGGGGAGCTTGGAGCCGATGTGGAAAACGAGGAACGCCGTGACGAGTACCCCCACAACACAGACGGTGAGCATCATCAGCCACTCACGTCCGGAAAGCCGCACAAAGTCGGAGTCTTCAGGCGGAAGCTGGGAGTCCGGAGGTTGGGGCATGGTCAGGGCGTGGATTGGTTTTTGCCCAGCCGGGAGGCTGTGCCGCAACCGGGTTCTCCCGGAAACAGGTTGGCCAAGCTGAAGCAGGTTGGGCCGAACGTGGAGGAACGGCCACTTTGGGCGACCACCCCGGCTTTGTTCCCACCGGAAGCGCAGGCGCTCAACAACACTCCGCAGAGCAACCCCGCCCCGAAGTACAACACGATACGTTTCATGATGAGGCTAGTGTTTGGAGTTCTTCAATGCAGGGTCACTCTAGCAGACCTTGCGGCAAGGATCACCAGAAATACGAAAGAGTATCGCCTAACCCGGAAGATTGTGGTATGGTTCCCCCTGGCTTCGGGAGCAGCAGGCAATGTCCTAGAGACGACCAAACCAAAACGACAAGGAGGCGCATGAAGCGTAGCTTGAGACAATGGGTGATTGGGAGCAGTGTGTTGCTGCTCACGGGAATCGCAGCAGGCCCTCTGTGGGCACAGGATCAGACCACTGCCAGCGNAACAGACTCCCAAGTTCCTCCACCGGCACACAAGCATCAGGTGTATGTGGATGACTTAGGGTCGGTGTTCTGGCCAGTGGACCTGCCTTTTTGGATTCGCTTGTCTCCGTCTGCTCAGGAGGATGCCCCGAGCTTTCTGCTGAACACCATCTACGAGGCTGAGGACGACGAGACCACAGGGCGCAAGTCACAGCAATTCGGCACCCTTGTTCCCTCCACTTCAGGGGAGGACAACATCACCCAGACGGAGCGTTACCGCGCCTCCGGACTCTCGTTGGAGATTCAGGGGCAGCAATTTGTCCGCTGGGTGAACTTCCTCACCAAGGAGGAAAGCCTCTTCAAGTTTGTTGCCGATGGCGCTCCGCCAATCTCCACACTCAAACTGCGGGAGGCTCCGGTCTTCATCAAGGGCGGGCACACTTTTTTCGGCAAGGGCTTGACCGCAGCGCTGACGGCTCAGGATGCGCTCTCTGGAGTGCGGGATGTTTTTTTCTCCATCGACGGCGGGGCGTTTGTGCGCTACGAGTCGGAGTTGAATTTGGGGCAGGAGAAACACTACTCCCTGCGCCGTTATGCCGTGGACCATGTGGGCTATGCAAGCACTCCGCAGGAGGTGCTGTTCACAGTTGATCTCACCACGCCCACAACGGTACACGCCACTCACCAGAACTTGCTTGGTGACACCCTCTCCACCAGTTCCGTGATCCGCCTCAGCAGCGAGGACGCTTTGTCCGGAGTGCAGACGGTGCATTATTACTTCGATGGGGAGGATGAATCCCACGTCTATGACGACAAGGCGGGCATCGCCTTGTCCGAACTTCCGGACGGCAAGCATGTGCTGTACTACTACGGAGTGGATCAGGTGGAGAACCGCGAGCAAGCCCGGGAGTACGCCTTCTATTTGGACCGCACACCGCCCCGAGTCGCCCACACCCTCATTGGGAACTATTACGCGACGGAAATTCGTCAGTTCATCTCGAAGCGTACCCGGATTCAACTCAAGGCCACCGATGCGCAAATGCAGGTGCAGTCCATCGAGTACCGAGTCCGGAAGTCCGGAAAAAAAGACAGCAAGCAGGGTTATTCCAAGTACGCGACACCCTTCACACCGTTGATCAGGTCTGGGGAGTTTACGGTCAACTATCGGGGAATCGATGCTCTGCGCAATCGCTCAAATCCGAAATCCCTGAACCTCGTGATGGATTCCCAACCACCCAAAACACAGTTCCAACTGCGTGGTTCCAACTACACTAGGGGCGGAGGTGTTTTCTGGATTGCCAGCCACACGCAGATTCGCTTGGATGGCGAGGATGACCTTTCCGGAATGCAGAAAATCGAGTACCAGCTTGCGGGACAGCCGACACAAGCCTATGCGGGTCCGATGACTCTTGAAAACGAGGGGCAGTACCTCTTTCGGTTTTGGGGAACGGATCAGGTCAACAACCGTGAGGTGTTCACTCCGATCCTGCTGCTTGTGGACAACGCCCCCCCGGAGATCGCTGAAGTCTTCAGCACCGATCCGTTGCGAACGGAAGAGGGGGAGGGCAGCGAGGTGGTGAACGTTTATCCCATCAACACGACCCTCTTTTTGAGCGCAGTAGACCCTGCCAATGTGAAGCGTTTGGAATTCTCACTTGACGATGGACCTGCACAGCCCTACAAGGATGAGCTGTTCTTCACAGAACCGGGACGTCACCGCATTTGGGTTCAGGCGCAGGACAACGTGGACAACACCGCAGAATACTCGGTAGAATTCGTGATCACCGACATTCCGTGAATGTTTGCAGGTGGGGTGTTTTTCTTTTAGGAGCAAAGATGAACAGAGCTTGCTTATGGATGCTTGCGGGATTTGTGACACTCTCCGGGGGGGCATGGGCGAATCCTGCGGCTGAGTTTCCAGAACTCCCCTCGCCATCCTACCGAGTTCATGCCGATGCCAAGGGGCGGGTGTTCGCACCCTTGGCTCATCCAGTGTATCTGTTGTTGAGTACGTCTCCCAAAGGGGACGCGGCGGCTGTGTTCCAGTCCAAGCCTACAAAACTTCCCGAGACTCCCGTGCTGCTCAAGGCCGGGGCGAATGTCCTCAAAAACCACGCAGTCGGCGTGCAGGAGTTCGTGGTCCATGCGGACGGCACTCCACCCCGCACCAAGCCTGTTTTTCGCAACACCACGGTTTACCGCAGGGCGAACCGCTGGTTTATCGGCCAAGGAGCCGTGTTTGCACTGGAGGGGACGGACACAGCGTCCGGGCTGGGGCAGACGTGGGCTGCACTTGCAGGGCAACCCTTTCAGCTTGCCGACACGCTCCAACTCGACCTGAGGCAGGATCGCCGCTTCCGGATGCAGTACTACTCTGTGGACCAAGTGGGNAACCCCGAATCCCCGCGGATTGTGGATTTTGAAGTGGATGTCACTCCGCCGCAAACCGTCCTGCGCTTTGAGGGGCCACATCACGAATCGTCTGTGGCATCGAAGGGAGTGCTAGTGCTAGAAGCTGAAGATGCCGGAGCCGGTGTCAAGGAACTGCTCTATCAGTTGGACAATGGGACGCTGAAGCGTTATCAACGTCCGCTTCGTGCCGACTCGATGGCGTCCGGTAAGCACACGTTGCAGTTTTATTCCCGGGATCGTGTCAACAACACAGAAGCACGACACACCACAACCTTNTATCACGATACAACCCCTCCGGATCTGCAAATTGTGGCGGAAGCCGGAGTCTTCAAGTACGACGGAGTGGTGTACATTTCCGACCAAACCCGCATCCGGCTCGACACGCGGGATGCCGCCGCTGGAGTTGAATCGGTCTCGTTCCGGGTGGATGAGGGGAAGGTGGGCCCCTACCAACAGCCCTTCTTGGCACCNCCCAATTCTGGACTGCACTGGATTCACGGAGATACTGTGGATCGCGTGGGCAACCGCCGTCACCACCGCCTCAAGCTCTACACGGATGGCACTCCGCCAACCACGGACTTCCGGATTGAGGGGCCTTTGTACTGGAGTGGAAACACGGTGATCATCAACCACGATTCCCAAGTTATCCTGACGGCGACAGACTTGGAGTCTCGCGTGAAGACACTGTGGGTTTGTCTGGATGACAAGGATTGCGTTCCCTATCAAGTACCCATCACGATTGCAGAAACAGGGCCGCATCGGTTGCAGTTTTATGCCGAAGATCATGTTGGCAATCGGGAAGCGACAAGGTCGCTCGCCATCGTTGTGGACAACTCCCCATGGGCGACCTCAATGGTGAGCAAGGTCGGCGGAAAGGCCCGGAAACGCTGGGTTCTGAGTGAAGACCACGGGTTGATGGGAGCGGCAGGTTTGGAGTTTTTTCTACGGATTTCTGCGGATGAAGCCGGGGAGCAGGACTCTTATCTGCTGGCCATTCCGCCTGCGGAGCAAGGGCCGCAGTCTCTGGTTTTTGCTAGGAACAAACCCGGAACGCTGAAGCTGTCCCTCTCACGGATGGCAAAGCATTTTCGGGTCAACATTGATGGTGATGCACCTGTCACGAAGCCACGCTTGAGCAGCGCCCGGCATTACACTCGCGGCGGCGTGACTTATTTCGGGGAGGGTGCTGCTCTCACGCTGATCGCGCAGGAGCCGCAACTCGGCTTCCAATCCGGAGTGGAGCAGTTGCTCTACTCCCTCAACGATTCCGGGTTTGTCCACTACACGGCCCCCATTGACTTGTTTTTCTTGGAGCGGCAATACCAGGTGCGCTACTACGCGGTGGACCGCGTGGGCAATGCGGAACCCACGAAAACCCTCCAGTTCGAGGTGGACCTCACCCCGCCACGGACCAACCATGAAGTCCAGCAACCCTTCTTCGGCAACACACTTTCGCCTAAATCCCGAATCAGCTTGGCTTCGGCAGACGGGTTGTCCGGTGTCAAGGAGGTCCGCTATCAGTTTGGTGAGGAAAATCCCAGACGCTACCAGCGTGCGCTGACCGGTTCGGTCTTGCAGGCACTGCCGGAGGGGGTCCACGAATTCCGCTACTTTGCAACCGATCGGGTGGGAAACCGCGAGCTGCCCCACACGCTGGAGTTCACCTTGGACAAAACCCCGCCTGCCGTTGCACTGTCGGTCTTTGGAAAACAGCACAAGTCTCCGGAGGGAAAATTTTTTGTTGCCAAATCCACCCGGTTTCGGTTAGCTGCGCAAGAGTTAAGAACCGAGGTGGACGAGATCCGCTACCGGATTGGCGAAGGGGCTTGGCAACAGTACCGCAAACCCTTCAGGCTTCCGGAAAAAGCAGGTCGGCACCGCGTGAGCTACGATGCCACCGACAAGGTGGGGAACCGTTCAAAGCGGCAGGACAGCACGGTGTTCTTGGACCTCACGCCTCCAGAGACAAGTCATCGGTTGGAGGGCAAGCAATACCGTTACGAAGGGACACTGTTTCTGAACAGCCAAACCCGAATTTATCTGCACAGTGCCGATCCGGGAAGTGGCGTGGGGCAGGTGTTCTACCGCTTTGGTACTTCAACGGTTCAGCCGTACTCGACCCCAATTACCCAGCCAACAATGGGCGCCCATGTGCTGCGCTATTTTGCCGTTGATCAGGTGGGCAACGGGGAGACTCCCACGCACGTCGAGTTCTTTGTGGACAGCACACCTCCGGAACTGAGCATCCAAGGGATTCCCCCGGAGGTGCGGCAGGGCAAGCGCCGCATCTTGCGTTCCGGCAGTCATATCCAACTAGAAGTCCGGGATGCCCACAGCGGGGTGCAGGAGGTGGCCTACTCCATCAACGGGAAACCGTTCCGGCTGTATCGGCGGGCCATCAAGGCGGTGCCTCAAGATGGAGTGGTTACGCTGGAGGTGTACGCAGACGATTGGGTGAATAATCATGCGGAACGACGTGTCCAGTTCGTGGTGGAGTAGCCGATGCGAATGACACTCTGGGTGCTGGTGGTCACGATCCTGCTGCTCTGCTTGACAGAGGCAGGCGCGGTGGTCATCTGGGAAAGCGGAAAGTTGCAACGCTACACCCCGTTCAAGTACAAGGCGGGCCCCCATATTTTTGACATCGCCCAGGATCAACGGGGGGTGCTTTATTTCGCCAATGATCGTGGAGTGCTGGAATTCGACAGCCTCTCATGGCGCTTGATCAAACTTCCGGAGGGCAAGCCGGCCACTAACCTTGTCAGGGCTGCGGACGGACGCATTTATGTTGGAGGAGAAGGGGAGGTGGGCTACTTGGCTCCGGATGCACACGGAATCATGCGCTACCGCTCCTTGCGCTCGCAACTGCCGGTGGAGCATCCGGAGGCTCTGGGCGCGGTATTGGAGATGCACGCCGATGCAGATGAATTATTGTTCATGTTCGAGCAGTCGCTGTTGTTTCTCCGCAACGGCCGCTTTCATGTGGTCCCGGTGCCCGGACACCTCTACCGAGTCGCTTACGGAGAGGAATCTCGCTACGTCTTTGAAAGCAATACTGGACTGTCTCGGTTGCAGTCGAACGGCTTGACCCCGGTGCCGGGAGGAGATTTTTTTCTGGCCCATGCGCTGATCCCCCAGCCCGCAGGGCAGTTGCTGCTGATCACGCAGGACAAAGGAATCTTGCGTTATGATCCTAGCGCCCAGCACTTGAACAGCAAGCAGACTGAACGAAATGAGGCGTTCCAGAGCTTGGGAGACAATCCGGTGTTTCGCAACCGAGTGGTGACGTCTTGGGAAAAATTGGAGAAACAGACCCTCCTGCTTGCGGTGGAAGGTGTTGGTTTGGTGCAGTTGGAACTCCCCGACTTGACCGTGAAGCGGATGAATTCTGTGTTCAATCTCAAGGACGAACAGGTCTATCGGGTGTTTGTTGACCGGGTCGGCAGCATTTGGGTGGGAACCAGCATGGGGATTGTGGTTTATCACACGGAATCCGTCATGCGCTCCGCTCCAGTTTCCCGGAACAAAATGTCTGCTATGGTTTCTGACAAACAGCCCCAGCGGCAACGGTTTGCCGCCATGATCCGCAAGGTGGAGAGCATTCAGGACGATGCCCACTTTTTCGGTGGAGCCTTCTTTGCCCAGTCTGATGGGATTCAGCAGTTGTCAGAGTCGAACCTGACCTACCAAGTGGTCCCCTTTGCCCAGAACGCCTTGCGCTTCACTTACAGCGCAAATGATTTCAGGCACTCCGAATCTGTGCAGTTCCAGAGCTACCTGGAAGGCATGGAGTCCGAGTGGTCCTCGCCGTCCGAACGCCGCTATCGTGAATACACCAATCTTAATTGGCGCAACTACACCTTTCATGTGCGGGCTGTGCGCCCCGATGGCACCGTTAGCACAATCTCCAACTTCAGTTTCCAAATCTTGCCCCCGTGGTACGAGACGTGGTGGTTCTATTCCACGGAAATAGGCGTGCTGCTGTTGCTGCTGCTCATCGCTGGACTATTGCGCAACTCCAGCCCGATTTTGGACAGTGCTTCGGATTATCTTGTGGCGATTGTGGTGCTCATCATTTTCGTGTACCTCAGTGAACTGGCAGAAGCTTATGTGGAGGATTACGCGGACGACGTCTTTTTCTATAAGTTGTTGATGATGATTGGCATGGGGATGCTGATCGAACCCCTCCAGCACTTTGCGAGGCTCGGCTTCGCCAAGATTGACATCGGCGAACAAGGACCTTCTCCGAAGATGACCGATCATGTGACAGGGCTGGGAGACCGACAGTTCTTTGCGAGGCGCATGAAGCACACGGTTGCCAAGCTCCGGAAGACTCCTGCTCCCTTGAGCTTTGTACTCACAGACATCCACGATGTGGAGTCGGTTTACGAAACCCTTGGGCTGGAGAGCGTGGATCAAGTGCTGGCGCAGATGGGGAAGCTGGTGGAACAGAGCCTTGCCGGAAAGCACATCGTGGTGCGCTACATGGATGAAAAATTCTTGATTGCCATGGTGGGAGTGAGTAGCGAGCGGTCACGGTCCTTTGCAGAGAACCTTCAGCGAGAGGTCAAGGAGTACGCCTTCCACTACGGAGAGAAGACGGCACAACTCACAATCAACGTGGGGATCGCCTCTCACCCGGAGGTCTGCACCGATAACCTCACTTACGAAGGGATGCTCCACGAGGTAGACCTCGCGCTCAACCACGCCATGGCCCAAGGTCCGGGCCAGATTGTGGTGGCCCCCGTCCCTGCACAAGCTCCGGCTCTACAAATCCTCCCAGAGAACACTCCAGCGTGACTCAACTGGAGGGAGCCAGCGAAATTCTGGTGGGGAAAAATGTCTGCGTGCAGAGCATTTGGAGCGGCTGACCGGTCTCGAACCGGCGACCTGCAGCTTGGGAAGCTGCCACTCTACCAACGGTACACAGTGACCCCCTTGCCTCTCCGTAAGCCATTGAAAATACTGCAAAAGAAATTATTTTCAGGCAAGATTGGCTGTCCGCTTCCAAGCTTGCCCCTGTCAACACCCCTGTCAACCCTCGTCAAACCTGTAGCTGAATACAAAGGATGGAAAAGGATTAAGAGTATGGACTTGGCTATGGAAGAGGGTACTTGTTGGTACGTGGGTAGCTTGCTAGTGGGTGAACAGAGGATTCCTCAGGTTGGACACTAGTGGAACCACCGGGATCTTATGTTGATAAATGATGTCTAGCTTTGAAGCACTGGAGACAACTCTGGTCTTTGCTGATTGTCTAGATTGAGAAGAGAAGGAGATGAAGCAGTGTTGCTTCAGTCAGAGAGGAGAGAAAAGACCCTATCGGTAATAGAACCACCTGTGCTACACCGGGTAGGCACGACCAACATCTGTCTATTCAGATCAATTAAACTGACTACAATTCATAAGCAATGCTAATTGCATAAGATTTTCCCAGTTCATATTTTTTATATTCACCGTTAGAGTAGACTTGTTTTCTCGAGGAAGTCCCACCGAGTAAATTCAATTTATATTGACCAAATAACGGTACAAGAATAGTCAAGGAATTATCTTGACTTGTGGTATTTCCATAATCCAACTCTCCCGATTCCCCCGCGCCTGAACTATAATATGTGGTTTGGGTTGTTATCAAGGAGAGTATAAGACCGCTTATGTCCGCTTCAAAACAAAAATAATTTTTTATCACTTTATCAAAGCTAAAACTAGCGCCGGACACCGTGCCTGAGGTGCCATCTGATTTTGTGTAGGAAAAGTCGACAATCTGAAATAGTTCAGGTTTATTTTCACTCATTAGTTCAATTCGGTATCTTGGATTTTCATTTTTTCCTGTTCTCAATCCAATAGCGTAACCATGGGTTGTTTGTGTAACTTCTGGAGTATCAAATACTCCCTCCTGCCAAGAACTATCGCTTTTACTTGTTGCTTTTTGTGTGACATTCAATGTAATAGTCTGCTTTAATTGATAGGCTCCTAAAAATAAATTTGTACCGTCTTTTCCTCCAAGCTTTAAAGATAATCCTGAGAACTCATCCTTGGATTTACCGTCCTGTTGTTGTCTTGTAATATTATATTTATCTTGGTAGGTTCTTGTTCGAGCCATGCTGACCTCACCTGCATCAGTAAAGCCTACAGAAAAGGGGCCAATGGCTGCTGCTCCGGTTTTTATTAATGCACTGATCTGAAATGAATCGGGAGATCCATTATCATAAGTTGTTTCGTTTACTTGATTTTGTGATAAAATCTCCAAACCTGTTCTTACTCCAATTTCTAAATCACCAGCAAGTCCAAAAAGAGCNCCATGGATNNTTGNNCCTTGGTCTCAGCGGTCTTAGGGTTCCCTTCTGTAACTGATTCGTTTGTCTGCACAATGACAAGCGAACTTTTCTCCCTCCATGCGATTGCCGCAGGGTTTTCGTTTAAGACTGCGGGATTAAAAGAGGGACTTGCATATTGGGCAACAGCCTCTGTTGCACCACTCAGGCTGAGTCCCAGCAGAACCAGGATTGCTTTGATGNGGTTTNCCATTTCCGTTTCCTTGTGGCAGCCATCCCGGAGTTGTACAGGATCGCTGAGTTTCAGAACTGACACCACGAACTCGATGCAGGGTTCAGACGTTCTGGTTCCTTATCGGCAAGTCAGCGGATTTCTTTAATCGGGCGGAGGAAGGGAGTTGACGGGTGCGGACTAAGGGGAGCACACCCCGTGTCGCTGCCCACCTGAGGTTTGTCGCCGTCAGCAGTTCATGGCAAACAGGGAAACGGAGCGGACCCGAGCGCAGCTGGAAGGTGGACGCAGAAGGATTCGTCACCTGTCCAGCGTGTCAAGATCACTTATATGGGGAGGAGTCCGATGCCTAATACAGACCTAAACCTGTCAGACTCGAGCATCAAGTGTCACCCCATCCCTCTCACAGTGGATGAGGTCGCTGTGATCCATCGGCTGGTGCAGACACATCTCGTCACGAAGCCAGAAGATGATCCTGAGTACTTGACGTATGAGAACTGGCGTCTGAGCACTGCGAACGTGCGCCTTGCTNCAGCACTAAATCATCTGCTGGATATAGGGTACACCCTACACGATGAGGTCGAGCAGTTGTCCAGTGGTTAGCCGCTGGTCACCCCTGTCAATCCTGATGGGGGTGCCTCACCTGAGCCAAAATCCACACTGTTTTTGGAAAGCCTGAATCCCCATGAACCNTTGGGGGANAAGGGCTTGGAGCGGCTGACCGGTCTCGAACCGGCGACCTGCAGCTTGGGAAGCTGCCACTCTACCAACTGAGCTACAGCCGCTCTAGGAAGCAGCCGTCACTCTAGCCCCTGCCGGGAGCAAACGCAACGAGGAAGTCAGGGGAGTCGGTCCATGATCCGGAACCACGCCATCGCNAACACGAGCGAAGGGGTGCGTAGCAGTTGCCCTCCGGGAAAGGGACGATGCGGAATGCGGGCGAGCATGTCGAAACGCTCTGCGGTTCCGGCCACCACTTCGGCCATGAGCTTGCCCGCGAGCGGAGCGATGGCGACCCCGTGTCCGGAGAAGCCTTGTGCGAAGAAGATGTTGGGGCCGAGCCGCCCAAGATTTGGAGCGCGGTTCATGGTGATGCCGACATAACCGCCCCAGGCGTACTCCATCCGCACCTCCTGCAATTGCGGAAAGACGAGCAACATGCGCTGCCGCATGGTTTCCGGAAGGTTGCGAGGCTCAAGGGTGGAATAGCTGACGCGCCCCCCGAAGAGCAGGCGGTGGTCGGCGGAGCGGCGATAGTAATCGAGAACAAAATTAGTGTCTGCAACCGCCATGTTGTTGGAAATGAGCGCCTCAGCCCGCTGCTTTCCAAGTGGTTCAGTCGCGCCGATATAGGTTCCCACCGGCATGAGGTTGCGGTGGACTTTGGAGGAAATTCCATTCAGGTAGGCGTTTCCAGCGAGCAGCAGGTATCGACAACGCACCCGTCCTTGCTCCGTGACCACCAGCGGGGAAGCTCCGGATTCAATACGTTGCACACGGGAGTTTTCGAGAATCCGGACTCNNGATTTTACAGCGGCAGCGGCAACTCCCAACGTGAAGTTGAGGGGATGCAAATGCCCGCTGTTGGGATCGTACAGTCCTGCGCGATAACGTTCGGAGGCGATGCGGTTGCGCAGTTCTGCGCCCTCCCACAACTNCAGCCCNGTGTAGCCGTACACCTCCTCCATGTCCTGCCTCCACTCGCTCAACTCGCGCTGATGCCGGGGCTTGATGCCGGCGTGCAGGTGTCCTTGCACGAGGTCGCAGTCGATCTTGTACGTCTCAACGAGTGAACGCACGAGGTCAACGGATTCCAAGGACATGGCCCAGAGTTGCTTGGCTGCTTCCAAACCAACGAGCTTGCGGATGACCTCNATCTCGCAACTGTAGCCGAAAATGAACTGCCCGCCGTTGCGTCCGGAAGCTCCCCACCCCACCCGGTTCGCCTCCAGCACNATCACNTCGTAACCGNGCTCGGCAAGGTGCANNGCNGCNGAAAGNCCNGTCAAGCCGCTACCGACCACGCAGACATCGCAGNTCTCCTCGCCTTGCAGTTCCCGGTGCTCCGGAGAGGGATGAGCGCTGGCGGCGTAGTAGGATTGAACGTGGGGTTCAGCCATGAGAAAACGCCCTGTGCNGTGGTGGCACGGGGTGGCATACCCGCGCCCGCCGGATGTGGGCACGGGTGCGCCGACTCGTGCTACCAGCGGTTTTGTGAATTCGGAACGCAACCATTTTATCCAGACAGCTTCTTACTCAGGCGTCACATACGCGGCAGTGATGCCGCCATCGACCGCGAACTCCGTGCCTGTCATGTACGAGGATTCGTCAGACGCGAGGAAGAGCGCGGCCTTGGCCATCTCGGCCGCTTCACCGAAACGTCCCATCGGCACATGGACGAGCCGCCGCTGTTTTTTAGCCTCGGTGTCGAGGAACTTCATCAACAACTCCGTGCGCAGCGGGCCGGGGCAGAGCGCGTTGACGCGGATGTTCTCACGGGCNTGGATCACGGCAAGCTCCCGGCTCATGGCCAAGACCCCGCCCTTGCTTGCNGTGTAGGCGATTTGCGGAGTCGCCGCGCCCAAGAGGGCAACGAAGGAAGCGGTGTTGATGATCGAACCACCTCCAGCCCGTTGCAACGCCGGAATGCCGTACTTGCAGCCAAGGAACACACCCTTGAGGTTGATCGCCATCGTCAAATCCCAGGTGTCTTCGTCCGTCACCATCGCATTGTCATCGCTGCCATGCATGATGCCCGCATTGTTGAAGAGCACGTTGAGTTGGCCGTACTCGCGTTCGGCGGCAGCAACCATCGCTTCGCAGTCTGCCGCCTTGGAGACATCCGCATGGACGTAAATCGCGGCTTGCCCGGCACTGCGGATTTCCGCGACAGTGGCTTCTCCAGCCTCGTCGTTGAGGTCCACGGCCACCACTTTGGCACCTTCTTGGGNGAACAGGAGGGCGGATTCGCGGCCAATGCCGCTGGCTGCACCCGTGATGAGGGCGACTTTGTCTTTCAATCTCATGAGAGTTTTCAGTTACCAGTTTTCAGTTATCCGTGAACCATGAATCGGAATCATTGATCACTGTCCACGGGTCATTGTCCTCGCCCACCGCTGACGGGCGGGATCAGACAATACTCGGCTCCGTCTTGGAGCAGGGTTTNGCGGNCCATGTACTCGTCCTCGTGNGCGAGCCGCGTGACGCGCAGAATGCCTTCAGCTTCGGGATGGGCTTGGGCGAGTAGGTGCATGAGCTGCGTGGCAGTGGTGCCCTCCGGAACCTCCTGTTCAAGCGCGGATTCCGGAAGCAGTTCCCGCAGGATGGCGAAGGGGACGAGCGTGAGTTTCATGCGTTTTTCCACCAAAGATAAAGCGTGACCAGCCAAGCCACGCCAAGGTGCAGCAGGCTGAGAAACACGGCGGCNCTGCCGAGGTCTTTGGCGCGTTTGGAAAGCGGGTGTCGTTCTTCAGAAATGCGGTCAATGGTGGCTTCAATCGCCGAGTTGAGCAGCTCCACGATCAGGACCAGAAACAGTGCTCCAATCAGGTAGAGCCGATGCAACCAGTCCGTGGGAATGAGCAAAGCCGCAGGCACCAGCACCACCGCAANGGCGAGTTCCTGCCGAAAGGCGAGCTCGTGCTTGATGGCTGCGGTGAGTCCTTCCAGCGAATAACCAAGCGCCCGCAGGGTGTGCCGAATGCCGCTTTCCATCAGCCCCGCAGGTGTGCTTGAAATGCCTGCTCCAACTTGCGGACGATACGCTTGCGGACTTTCTCCACATCCTTGTCCGTGAGGGTNCGGTCCAGCGCTTGGTAGGTGAGCGCGTAGGCGAGGCTTTTCTTGCCCACACCGACCTGCTCGCCTTCGTACACNTCGAANAGTCTGGCCTTGCGCAGCAANGGCTTGCCGAACTCCAGCAGCGCGGAAAGCACCGCAGCGGCGGAAAGTCCGGTGTCGACCACGAGTGCGAGGTCTTCGTAAATTGGNGTGAACGNAGAAATCTCGCGCATCAGGTACTCTCCGGAGATCAGGGCCATCATGCGGTCAAAGTCGAACTCGGCAAGGGCGATCGGCTGTTCCGGAAGTCCGAAGGATTGTCGAATCGCAGGGTGCAACTCACCCAAATGCCCCACGGCTTCTCCGGCGATTTGCAGTTCCGCACAGCGTCCGGGATGCCACGGCAGGGTTTGGGCCTTGCGGAATTCTGCGTTGGTGCAGTGCAGCGTGTCGAGCATTTGCTCAACGATCCCTTTGAGGTCGAAGAAATCGAGGTTTCCGGAGTCGGCCCCCAACCACGAACTGCCCTGNTGGGTTCCGGTGAGCAGCAGGTTCAAGCGCTGAGGTTCTTCCGGAAGCACCTGCCCNGACTTGGGGTGAAAAACTCCGCCGACCTCAAAGGTGGCGACGCGATCCATGAAACGCAAATTCGAGCGTGCCGTACCAAGNGCNCCCGGAAGCAGGCTGCGGCGCAAGTGGGTGCGTTCCTGNGTGAGGGGGTTGACGACNGGCACGTACTCGCCGAGGTCCACNGCCTCCTGCATCTGCAAGCGGGCGTCGTCCTTCGGGTTGATCATCGAGTAGGTGATGATCTCGTCCAGCCCCAGCGAGGTGAGCAAATCNCGGATGCGGTCTGCGTTGTCGAGCTTGAGGTTCGGACGCTGCGGTGGCAGTTCATCGCGGATCAGCGACGGGGGCATGTTGTTGTAACCGTGGATGCGGGCGATTTCCTCCACAAGATCGGCGAGAATCCGGACATCTAGGCGGTNNCTGGGCACNGTGACTCGTAACGTGTTCCCGGAGTCCACCTCAAATTCCAGCGCCGTGAGGATGCGCACCATCTCGGCATCGCTCAGGTCCACCCCGATGACGCGGCGGACGTAATCCGGATCGAGTTCCAAAACCACGGTTTCGGGACGCTCCGGGTAAAGGTCTCCGGCAATCGGCTCCAAGCTGCCGCTTGCGTGAGCGACCAGCAGTTGCGCGGCGCGGAGTACGGCGGGAAGGGTTCCTTCTGGATCAAGTTGTTTGCCAAAACGCTCGCTTGCTTCAGTGCGCAGCTTGAGCAACTGGCTGGTTTTGCGGTTGTTGAGGAACTCGAAATTTGCGGCTTCCAGCAAAACTTCGGTGGTCTGTTCCGAAACCTCGGAGTTGCCGCCGCCCATCACTCCGGCGATGCCGACGGTTCCGGTAGTGTCGGAGATCATCAGCGTGTCCGGACCAAGCTGGCGCTCCACCTCATCCAGCGTGGTGATCGTCTCTCCGGGATGGGNGCGGCGGATGGTGATCGTNGGTCGCCCTCCCGCTCGTGCTTGCAGCACCGTGTAATCAAAGGCATGGAGTGGCTGGCCGAGTTCGAGCATCACATAGTTCGTGATGTCCACGATGTTGTTGATCGGACGCATTCCGGAGCGCAAGAGGCGCTGCTGCATCCAGAAAGGGGATGGTNCCACCTTGATGTTCCGGATGAGCAGCACGGAGTAGCGTGAGCAGAGATCCGGCGCGGTGATCTCCAACCCGATGTAGTNGGGTTGCTCGGNCGTGGTCAGCGCTGAGGTGTCCNGCAGCAGGTNGTGCTTGAGCGAGGTGTTGAGCAGGGCAGCGGTTTCACGAGCCACACCAAGGATCGAAAGCAGGTGCGCAAAGCCGCCCTTGATGTCAAAGTGCAGGACCGTGTCGCCGAGGTAATCCTTGAGCAGCGTTCCGGTTGGTGCATCCGGAGGNAGCAGCAGAATGCCTTCGTGCGCCTCGCCGATGCCCAATTCCAGTTCGGAGCAGATCATGCCCTCGGAGCGGATGCCCCGGATTTTGGAGGGCTTGAGCTGCTTGAGCGGATGGCCCTCAGTGTAAGCGTCCACAAGCATTGCACCGACCACGGCGAGCGCGACCTTGGGCGCTGGCTCCGGCAGTCCGGCTTCAAACTCNCGCACGTTGGGTGCCCCGGTCACGACCGTCAGCGGCTGCCCCGCTCCATACTGTACGGTCACGAGGCTGAGCGCATCCGCGTCCGGGTGCTTTTCGACAGCGGCGATTTCTGCCACAAAGCAGAGTTCCCCCCAGCTTTTTCCNATCGGCTCAATGGCCTCGACCTCCAGTCCGGCGATGGTGAGACGTTCTGCAAGCTCATCGTCTGCAAGGGACCAGTCNACGAAGTCGCGCATCCAGTTNAGGGGAATCTGCAAGGCCATCAGGTCAGGGGTTGGGAGTGTGAGTTGAGTCGCAGAAAAACGAAAATTCTGCACGATCCACGCTGGAAGGACAAGCGGATTCCCTCGGAAAGGGNTGGATTTTTGCGGGGTTTGGCTTACACTTCGTCGGTTGTGCATGGAGAGTTTTGTTATGAGACGAATTGGCATTGACTTGGGCGGGACCAAAATCGAGACCATCCTCACCACCGAGAATCCAATGGAGGTGCTGGAGCGTCGTCGTGTTCCGACTTTGCAGACGGAGGGCTATGAGGCGCTCGTGCAGGAGTTGGCCACATTGATTCAGGAGTTGCAGGAAAAATGTGANGGCAAGGCGCGGGTTGGGTTGGGGATTCCGGGGGTGATGTCGCCTCAGGATGGCGTGGTCGCCACCTCCAACATCCTCTGCCTGTCCGGACAATCACTGCAAGCTGACCTAGAAAACGCGGCAGGGTGTGGAGTGACGATTGGCAACGACGCGAATTGCTTTGCGCTCATTGAGGCGTTGCACGGCGCGGGCAAGGGTTTTGGCGTGGTGCTGGGCGTGATTTTGGGCACGGGGATGGGTGGTGGTGTGGTCTATCAGGGGCGCGTGTGGCCCGGAGCGCAGGGGCTTGCCGGGGAGTGGGGACACTCGACGATTGACCCGCAGGGAGCGCTCTGCTACTGCGGGCGGCGCGGTTGTCAGGAGCAGTACATTTCCGGAACCGGAATCCGCCGTATGTATCGGGAACGCACAGGTCGTGAAAAATCGGCCCCGGAGATTCACGATCACGCCAAGGACGGCGCCGACCCGGATGCGCAGGCCGTGATGGCAACCTTCCTCGAACTCTACGCGCAAGCACTGGCGAACCTCATCTTCTGCTTCGATCCAGACGCCATTGTCATCGGCGGCGGAGTCTCCAATTTGCCCATGCTCTACAACGAGGGACGCGAGCGTATCGCCGAACTCGTCCTCAACCGCGAACTCTCCACCCAAATCCGTCCGAACCAGCTTGGCGACGCCAGCGGGGTGTACGGAGCTGCCGCGCTTGCGTAGGGCCATGCCGCGCTTCCTCCGTTACCTGCTTGTAGGGCTGGCCGTGCTGCTTGCCACCACGGGAACGGCTCAGGCGGAGCGTACGGGGTTGGCATGCATCGGGGCCATGCTGGGAGAGTATCTGCTGCCGGGAGTGGGCTACGCCCTGCTCGGCGAGTACGACAAGGCCGTGATCTTCGGCGGGTTGCGCTGGGCGGCGCTCAGCAAGTACGCTTCCTTCGCCCGCAGTCCGAATTACCTGAAGGATCCCAAGGACATCTACAAAACCGAGCAGATCACAGTGGATGGCAAGGAGCGGCAGAAGATGGACATCTACTTGTCCCGTGAGACCTTTTACGGCAAAGCCTACGCGAGCATGTACGGCAACCTCACCTTCGCCACCATCTACGACCTTTATGACGGCTGCGGCTCCAAGTCCGAGACCTATAAACTGATGGCCGCGCCCTTCCGCATTGATCACTTCTGGGCGGAGCCGACTTTTTGGGCGCCCGTGGTTTATGCGGGAGTGGTTCCGTTGGGATCGGACAACGTGACCTATCATGTGGATACCAATCTTTCGCGGCAGGCGATGATCAATCTCTCGTTCGTGCAGTACCAGCTTGTGGGCATCGGCGAGGAGATGCTTTTCCGGGGCGTGATCCAGCGCTCGCTCTACAACGGGTTCTCCGGCTTCCTCTCCAAGAAAGCCGCCCGCTGGACAAGCCTCGTCACCGCCAGCGCCATTTTTGGAGCCGCCCATTCCGGACAAGGCTTCTCCGCAAATTCAGGAGTCGCGTTTGGCGCGGGCATGTACCTTGGCTGGGTTTACAACCCCGAAGTTGGTCAGTTTGACCTGATCGAGCCGATTGCCATTCATGCGTGGTGGGACACGATTCTCGTGAACCGCCGACTCCNNGAGTCCCAGTTCGTTGCCCGCAAGTCTGGCGAAACCGCCCGNAACCCCCTCGCCGCCCGCACTTATCCNCTCTTCGGATTCACCTACCGCTTCTAGCCTCCAGCAGGCGGGCTCGCCCCAGAGCATCACCTTCCCGACTTCCTAATCGTTTTGCCGCTAAAGTTCTCCAGTCAAGTGCCGATACACGGGACAAGACAANAAGCCCGGCAAGGTCCGGGCAGGCCGATTCGGCATTTAATTTGGTGGAAGGACTAAAGGATTCTGCCGAAATGCCGATGAGGAGATAAGGCCGGAAGTCCATCCACCATGCGTGGGTGGACTTCCGGGATGTTCTTTGAAATGCAAACCCCCAACGGAACAGCAGTGGGCAGTCTGCGGATGGTTTGATCCGCACAGGCTTGCTCTCTGATGAGACACTGTTGCTGAAGAAGAGGGAGGATTTGGAAGTCCGCAGGGGCTTCCGGACCCAAGGGGAGACCGGAAATGGATTTCTGCAGCGCATCCGTCCAGCTTGATGAGACGGGAAGCAAGCAGAGCAATTCTGTGTTCCGGCAGGAGATTGCTGAGGCTGGAGCAAAACAGGCTTCCACCCCGCAATGACCGCCGGATTCCAAGCACACCAGATGGTTTGAGTCTGGAACGGGTGCCTGCACCTCATGTTTGGAAAACGGTTGCTCCGGAACCAAACACCCTTGGCTTGCGCAAGCGAGTCGGTGTGTTGAGTTCAAACCCCTGAGTTGGCCCTCTTTGTTGGCTGAGGATTGAGCCTTGAGATGCAGCTATCGCAACTCTGGGCGCGATTTCACGGCATTGACGNGGNNCGGCACTGCTCAAGGCGAGTCGCAGGGTTCACAGGACAGGTCCGAACAACGGAACTGTGGTGTCAACCCACGTTCGTCGAGGTCTGTCGTGAACGCAGAACTCGGCAGAGCGGNAAAGTCGCTTCCGGAAAGGGNGCTTGCAGAAAATGTGAAGTAGAACTGGAGTCTGCNGCGGCTTTTCCAAGCAGGAATGCCGCAAGCGCAGAATCACAGCACGAGTAGTCGTCAGTTTATCAGGAAGACTTTATCTTTCTGAAATACANGCCAAGTTCAGACTTGGTTTGCAAACCTTGCGCATCGAGGAGGCATATGCGTGTAAATCACAATCCGACGTCCCTGAATGCATTGAGGCATTTGGGGGAGACGAATCGGGCGACCGAGACCAATCTCGAACGCCTTTCATCCGGCTTACGGATCAATTCCGGCAAGGACGGTCCGGCGGACATGATCGTTTCGGAGATCATGCGGGCACAGATTTCCGGACTCAATCAGTCGATCAAGAACTCAGAGATCGGGGTTTCGATGGTGCAGACGGCAGAGGGCACGTTGAGTGAGATCAGCGCGATGCTCATCAACATGCGTCAGCTCGCCCTGCACGCGGCCAACGAAGGCGCCAACGATCAGAAGATGGTGCAGGCCGATCAGAACGAAGCCGAGCGGCTGCTCAGCACGATCGACCGTTTGGCAATGACGACGGGCTTNGGCAACAAGCCGCTCTTNGANGGCGGNTCTGCCGTGACNGGNGTGACGGTCGGCNAGAAGCTNCGCTTCGTGNGNGCAACTCCGGAAACCNANAACGCNCCGACCAANACGGGGTGGGAGGTGGACATCCAGCAGNTTGCCACCCGNNCCTATGTCNCNGGTCTCAAGCCGGTGANNCTCCNGNACGTGGAGGAAGGCATTGAGNTGNTCATCAACGAGGGCAACCGCGTGNTCGANCTGAAGACCANGGAGGANNNNGANCTGGCGGANACNCTTCAGNCCCTCNTNCAGAACNATCGNCTGAACCCGCAGGTNTACGACAAGGNGCAGGTNGANNCNGCGATGGNCACNGTGATCGCCCGNACCCTGCACGACAAGGCGCNGNAGTCCGGCCTCAAGGTGGANGTNTACATCAACGAGATGGGCATGTTGACCGTGCGGCATNAGATGTTCGGNTCCGAGCCGAGNTTCAGCGTGGTTTCCANCATTCCTGGCATCCTNGCGGAGNAGGNNTTTGACGCGACCTATTCNGATGGNGGNCAGGANNTCGGGGGNTACATCGGCGGGGAGGTTTCCGTGGGCAAAGGACAGTTCCTCTACGGAGGGCACGCCACCCCGATTGAGGGGCTGGTGGTTGAGTACAGTGGTGAACTGGAGACCCGCGTGGAGGACATTAAGGACGNACAGGGCAACGTGGTCGGCCAGCAACTTGTGCGCTCAACGGCNGAAGAACTGATCAGCGATGAGGTGGACGGCTANGTCCATGTGGCNCAGAACTCCGTGACCTACCAGATTGGCCCGAACGCCAATCAGACGGTGCGGTTCTCGTTGGGCAACCTGCGCACGGACAACATGTCGCGGGGCATCGATAACGAGAGCGAATACCGGAGTTTGGCGGACATCGACCTGACTTCCGGGGATGGGGCGCAGGATGCCCTGATCCTCATTGACGAGGCGATCGATGAACTCACTGTCCTGCGGGGCGATCTCGGTTCGTTCCAGCGCAACTCTCTGGAGAACAACCTCAAGAACCTCCGGGTCGCGCAGGAGAACATGGTGAACGCCGAGTCGGTGATCCGTGACACGGACATGGCTAAGGAGATGAGTGATTTCACCAAGAATCAGATTCTGCTTGCCTCAGGCACGGCGATGGCCGCGCAGGCGAATCAGATTCCGAAATCCGTCCTGCAACTGCTTGGCGGTGCGCAGTAACACTGACCGGGGCTGGAGAAATCCAGCCCCAAGNTCCCAAGGGAGCGCCTTTGATGGGCATCGAACTGGTGCGCAGCAACGGCATTCTCTGAACGAAATGGACGCTGTTCAACCCACAACATGGAGGTGAGTCAAAAACCATGAGTTAAAGACCAAAGGCCAGTCATGCGTGCGCAAGCCCGCGCTCTCACGCCGCTTCAATTACGGCAAGAGCAGCAGAGCAACACGGATCTCCGGTGCAGCCAAGGGTTGTGTGCTGGAGCAGGTCTCCCGGATTCTCGGACAGTGGAGAATCTCAGGGGAACTCTGTCCATCCCTCCGGAATTCCGTTTGGACAATGTGGGGATTGGGGCAGCCCATGGTGGCAAAAGCACGATTGCCGCCCGGCAGAAAACCGTGCAGACGTACATCCGCCCGTCGGTTGGAGTGGATCACCCCCTTGCTGAGGGAGTGATGCGCTGGATCGATGGCACAACGGAGCGCAAGCTCCGGAGTGTGTTGCAGAATCCAAACACAAATTGTCAGGCGCTTTGCCGCGCCCGCACCTTCGGTTTGCAAAACAGAAGGGATTTGTGCAAAGGAACGGGTCGGACTGCCGAGCATGAGGCGGGTGGCCTGAAGCATAGGTTCTTGTCACAACATTACCCAAGAGATTGGGGGATTCTAGGCGGTGGCGAAATTGCCACCCAAGTCCGGGGGCATGGAAATGTCCGCATTCCGGAAGTGGAGTGGAGTCAGCCAAAGCCGTAGCAGGGACGCCGTCCAGCGTTCTCTGCTGCAGGCATGGCCACGCAGAGTACCGTTTGCTGGAAAGCTCGTGCAATAGTCAAGATGGGATTCCGTTGACGGAGTCGCGTGTGCCGCAGAGGTTTCTTAGCAACCCCAGAGCTTGGAGAAGAGCAAACACAGGCTCCGGAAGTCAGAGGCCGGAGACCGTGTTTTTTCATCAGGAAAANTAATTATTCCTGAAAACGTTCAGTCTGATTTCAGGCTGGGAAACGACCCCATGGTGGCGGTGCCGAATTCGGTGCCGGAGCAGTGTGGAGTTCGGAGGATGCCAATCCCTCTACACCAACCACTCAAAGGAATAACAACGAGGGTCCTATGGATGTAAAGAGCGGCTTCGACGCCATGAGCGGACAAGCCTCGTATCAGCAACCACCTCAACGAGAACCGCGAGGTGAGCCAAAACCAGCACTGCAACTGCGTCCGGAGGTCACTCCGACGGGACCAGCGGTGCTGAGGATGACAGAACACCGTCGTCGGGAAGCCGTTGCGCTGACCCAAGAGATCATCGAAGTGGAATCCGACCTCTCCCTTGTGCAGACCGTGGAGTCGGCATTGGGACGGCTGGAGGACATGCTGCTGGAACTTCGGGAGTTGTCCGGACAGGCCGCGAATGGAGCCGAACATAACACGGCCCTGCGCGAAGCCGATCAGCAGGAATTGGAACACTCCCTCGGACTGATCGAGACCTTGGCAACCGCGACCCGGTTTCGGTCGCAGTTGCTNCTCGATGGTAGCCACGCAGTGCAGGGCATGGTTGCTGGCGAGCATCTGGAGTTTCTCGGAGTCGAGGGGGACATCCCCTCGTCACCGATCGAGGGTTACAGCGTGGAAATCCACGAAGCCGCCCTCCCCGCGCAAATTGTTGGGACGCACCCNCTCACTCAGGACTTGATTGACCGGGGCGAGCAACTTTGGGTCCGCGAGGGCAACGCCGAAGTGCGCTTCCGGGCCATCCGGGGTAAACCGCCGCAGGTGTTGCTTGCCGAGTTGCAGCAGGCACTCCGGGAACAGGNGTTGCCTTTGGAAGCGACTCTGGTGACAGGTGAGCGTTTGAGCTTGCAACACCTACGCTACGGCAGCAGCCACAAATTTGCAGTGGCCAGCACAACTCCGGGGGTGCTTTCGCCGAGGAGTTTGNAATGGAACAGCGCACGGCCCGGTAGGGATGTGCAGGGGCGCATCAACGGGGAGCCTTGCGAAGGACGCGGGCAAATCTTGCGGGGCCGCTCAGGATCACCGCTGATTGCGGGCTTGGCTTTGTGCTACACGGGAGCCACAGAGGATTTGACGCTCAAGAAAGCAGGGACGGTCTCNGTTCTCCAGAACGCCATCCCGCTCCACCTTGGTGGAGGTTTGTTGTCAGCGGCTCCAAAGCTGAGCCTGCGGAGTTTCCGGNTTCACGACTTGGGGCGCGATGTTCCCAATCCGTCGGGATTCCAGAGTCTGGAGGATGTGCATCTGCGCACCATCCAAGGGGCACGAGACACCGAGGCCATTCTCGAAGGAGCACTGAGCGAACTAGGTAGCATCAAGGAACGGCTGNACGAGCTGGATCAGCAGACGCTTCGCGAGACCATCCGGAAACTCAAGCACGAACACGCCCAACTGAACCAGGACGGGGTGGCTATTGAGGGTTCCGAACAAGCCCATGCGGTTGCAGAGTACACCCGGGGGCAAATCATTGCCAAGACCCGGGAGTCGGTTGTGGCGCAAGCAAATCAGCAGCCGCAAGCGGTGCTGAGCCTGCTGAAGTAAAGCAGGNAAACCCGGGGTCGCATGACCACGGGTTGAGAGCATATTTGTCAGAAATCTGAGTTATTTCTGAAANTNNNTTCGCCAAAGTTGAAGGNTCGAGAGACAGAGACTTAGCNAAAATTCATGCTCCAAGCTGGATGCGAGGAGCATGGAGGGGAACGCATGGAGGCGTTGCTTATCAGTGGANGNAAAATCGTTATTNAAATGCTGTAAAGAAGGGGTTCCATGCGAATCAACCACAACATCAGTGCGCTGAACACACGGCGTCACTTGGTGACAAACACCCAAGCCCAAGCGAAGAACCTAGAGAGGTTATCTTCCGGGTTGAAGATCAACCGGGGAGCGGACGGCCCGGCGCAGCTCATCATCTCCGAGCGGCTCCGCACCCAGCAAGCCAGCCTGAAACAGGCAATTGACAACAACGAGGCAGGAGTCACTGTGCTACAAACTGCAGAAGGGGCGCTCAGCGAGGCCAACCGTTCACTGATCCATATCCGGGAACTGGCGGTCCATGCGGCCAACGAAGCCGTCAACGACGAGTTCATGCTTCAGGCTGACCAGCAGGAGATTGACCATGTGCTCGCTCAGGTTGACCGGATCGCTCGCACTGCCAACTATGGGAAGAAGGCGCTGCTCGATGGCAGCATGGGTGCCAACGGTGTCACCACCGGAGCGAACTTGGAGTTCATCAGTGCGACAGAACTCACGGACACCTCCCCNCTTGGAGGCTACGAGGTGCTCATCAAGCGGGCGGCGGCNCGCTCGGAGGTCTTCGGAGGAAAGGCACTCACGCGCAACATCGTTGACTCCGAAGAGCAGATCACTCTGCTGGAGGGCGGGAAAACCCTCAACTTTAAGACGACGGCGGGGGATTCGGTCGAGACCACCCTCAACAAGTTGGACAAGGCCATCCGTCAGTCGGGCTTGGACCTTGAGCTGATCAAGCCGGAGGGGGCGGCCATGAGTCCAGACGAACCGCAGTTCCTCAACATTCGGCACAAGAAGTACGGCAGCGAGTTTCAGTTTGAAGTCGCAAGCACCACCTCGGGGTTGCTGTCCGCGAAGGCNGACATCTACGACACGATCAACANCGGCGAGGACATCGCCGGGACGGTCGGGGGCGAGGAGGCCTTTGGCCGGGGGCAAGTGCTCACCGGAGCGGCCCCCACCAAGATTTCCGGAATGAAACTACGCTACAGCAGCGAGGAGATTCCAGAGGGCGGGTTTGTCGGGACGGTGACTTTCGCCCAAGGCTCGCAACACTTTCAGATTGGACCGGATGCCGACCACAATGTCCGGTTCTCTCTACGGGCGATNAGCACCCACAGACTGGGGCAGGGGGTGGACAACGGCTCCGACTACGGGTCGCTCCACGACATTGACGTGACCACCCAGCGGGGTGCCGAGGACACGATGCGGATTGTGGACCGGGCCATCGAAGAACTGTCCGTCTTTCGGGGGGACATGGGGGCGTTTCAGAAGAACACCCTCGAAAGNAACCTCNATTTCCTGCGGCAGGCGCACGAGGAGATCAGCAACGCCGAATCCGTGATCCGTGACGCGGACATGGCGGAGGAGATGTCCNNGTTCACGCGCAATCAGATCATGGTCAGCTCCAGTACAGCGATGCTGGCCCAAGCGAACCAGACCCCAATGTCAGTGATGTCACTATTGCAGTCCTGACCACTGGGGTTTTGGAGCCCTACGGGGCATTTGATGACGACGACGCTACCCNGTCAGGACCATGGACGGACTTGACGGGGATGCTGGAGGAGTCAGCGAGAGTGGAAACGNAAAACTATCATGGTGAGCGCTGCTGTCACAAGGNAGCNGCGCTCAGGGTGATGGCCCAAGCAAAGTTCGGCAGCAGCCGGGCAAGCAAGGTTATTTCCTGAGCAGCGGGTGTTGCCCGCGTCGCGCATCTGCCTGCTGAGGCAAGCAAGGTGCGTGGTCATGTTCTTCGACAGTTTAGAGAGCAAGCACTCAGCAAGCAGAGTTCCGGAATTTCACGTCAGCATGAAGTGGAATCGAGAACACTGCTCTGCCTAGCGTGAACCTGTGAAACCGAGACCAAGATGGTCCGGGTACTTCCGGGGAGGACTCCCGGAGCAACGCATGTGTTGGACCTGTTTGTTTGAGGTCCAAAGGTCGGGATGAGCCAGGATGGGGCAACGCCTCGTGAGAGGATGAATCCTAGGGCAAAGGGCTGAAAGTCCATCCCAGCACAGGATCGTGTGCAGCGGAGACTTGTTTGAAAAACTGTCTGAAAAATATTATTTAACGTGAATTTTTGATAGGCAAAACAGGGGAGCGACAAGTCGTGCTCTCCCTTTGCGAAAGGAGGGAACCCTTCGCCAAAATTCACCCTGGTTAAAGGTCATTTCCCAAGCTGGAAAATTTCCCAGCGGGCAGAGGAATCCTGCCTGCTTGGAAGTGTTTCGCCTTGAGGGAGGCGGACCTTCCCGTCGCAAGACGGTGGGATGCATGGATGCATCAGGAGTCACATGGAGTGGCGAAAAAATCAGGGATGAATCTAGCGAACAGGAGATCGCAATGACCTTAAGAATCAAAACAAGCTCCCCGAGCTACGGGGTGCATCGTCAGATGGTGAACAACCATCGGACTCAAGAGAAGACGCTTGAGCGCCTCAGTTCGGGACTCAAGATCAATCGCGGAGCCGACGCTCCGGCGAACTTGCAGATTTCCGAGCGTTTGCGGGCACAGTCCGCAGGCTTGAAGCAGGCGATCGACAACTCGGAAATGGGTGTCTCACTGGTGCAGACCGCCGAGGCGGCGCTGGACGAGGTGAGCCGCACGCTCATCAACGCCCGGCAGCTTGCGGTCCACGCGGCCAACGAGGCCACCAACGACGAGTTCATGTTGCAGGCGGACCAACGGGAGTTGGACAACATCGTCGAGGAAGTCAACCGCATCGCGAGCTACACGTCCTACGGGAACAACAACCTGCTCGACGGTAGCCGCGCGGGCAACGGGATCACTCAGGGTGCCAACTTGGAGTTCCTGACCGCCNCCCNCGAGGCGCAGACTTCCGGGGTGAGCGGCTATGACATCAAGATCACGCAAGCCGCGACCCGCTCAGAGCACGTCGGGATGAAAGCACTCACGCAGAACATCATTGACGAGGGCGAGCAACTCACAATCACGGAAGGGGGCCGCACCCTCAACTTTGAGACGCAGGCCGGGCNCTCGGTGGAGCAGACGCTCAACGACCTTGGCAAGGCGATTAAGGAGGCGGGGTTGAGCCTCGACCTCTTGCGTCCGGATCCGACGGTGACGGACAACGATGCCACGCAGTTCATTCGGCTGCGGCACAAGGAGTTTGGCAGTGAGCTGANCTTCACTGTGGCGAGTACCACATCGGGCGTCCTCTCACAAAAGGGCGACATCTCCGACTGGATTCAGACCGGGGTGAACGTCGGGGGTGAGGTCAATGGCGAGGCGGCCACCGGGCTGGGGCAGGTGCTCACGGGAGGCCCTGGAGCCTCTGCGGTGGAGGGCATTCAACTGCGCTACACCGGCGAGCAAGCACCAGAAGGAGGCTTCGCTGGAACCGTGACCTTCGCGCAGAATNCGCTGATCTTCCATGTGGGCGCAAACGCTGGGCAGACCTCGGCGTTTTCGCTGCGCAGTATGCAAGCCGACAAACTGGGAATCGGAGTCGCCAACGACTCTGGATTCGCCTCGTTCAGCACGATTGATGTGACCACGGCCCCGGGCGCTGAGGATGCCATCCGGGTGATTGACAAGGCGATTGAGGATGTCGCCGTCCAGCGCGGGGAGTTGGGAGCCTTCCAGAAGAACAACTTGGAGAGCAACCTCAACTACTTGCGCATTGCACATCAAGAGNTCATGGGTTCTGAGTCCGTGATCCGCGATGCGGACATGGCNGAGGAAATNATGGCCTTCACGCGCAACCAGATCATGGTGGAGTCCTCCACNGCAATGATGGCGCAGGCCAACATGNTGTCCCAGAGTGTGCTTCAGCTCTTGGGTGGTTAAGCGCTTTTGGTAGGGTGGTAGGGCGGATGCAGCGCAGCGCATCCNCCTGCTCCGGTGGGTGGCCTTGGCGACTCCGCTTTGTTGGAATCGCCCGNGCCTGTCGCAGCGAAGCTTGTCATCAGTGAATCTGACCTCGGTGGCACGAGGTTTCGCCCCGCTCTCATCAGCGTCACCCCAAGCGGGTGTGCGCAAGACGAGAGACGGGACGAAGCCCGGTGTTATCTATCGTCACCGCACTCAGCNCCTGCCCGCTTGTCGGAATCAGGGCTGTTGAAAATTTAGGGAGGCCCTTGTTTGAGGGGCACCCTTGTTTCCTAGAGTTCTTGNATAGTAAAAAACAGCGGAGCGATCCGTCGTTTCTTCCCTCCTTTGCGAAAGGGGGAGCACGGGCGTGATTGCTTGATTGATGCCCCTGCGCCTACGCAGGGATGACGGCTTGTTAAGAGACCATCACGTTTGTTGAGCGTGTTCGTTTAAGGTCAGCCGCTTGGAAGATACCCGCATGGGCCCGGCTTTTAGCTGTGGTCGAGACGGTCGCACTGTCTGCGGGTGGTGCCCTTACAACCCGCTGGTTGAGCGGAGTCGAAACCAGCAACCGAATCATCTGCTGAACCTCCTGAGGTGAAGCATCCCTGATCCTGCCCCGGCCCTTACTGGGGCAGGAACTGGAGGGGGATCGTGGGGAAATCTTCTCCGGAACAGCGGTGGGGAGTGTGGGAGTCTGGGGTCATGCAGACCCTTTCTGGGAGGTATCCGGAGACGGTCTGGAGGATGCTCGGAGTAGCAGAGTGGTGTTCTTGGTCAGATGTTGATTCCTGTGAGCAGGCCAGTGCTAGTGTGCTGTGAGTCGTGTCCGGATGCCGGGTGCGGCCCAGAGGGCACTCAAGGTTGAGTGTCGGCTCTTGCTCAAACGAATCTGACTCCAAATTTGCCGAGTGTCCGGGGCGTTGCTCCGGACAGGCGACAGCCCATCTGTGGGTGATTTTTTCTCAGGAAAAGTTTATTTTTCTGAGAAATCTCGACAAATCCGGAGTTTGAGGCTGCACCCCAGAGAGGGAGGACGTGAAACCCTCTTCGCTGTGCAGGAGTGGTCTGCCTTGCGGGTGCAGGGCAGACCGGCAAACCGACTTGTGAAGAAGTCGGTCTTTAAGTTCGCCGCAATTACTGTGGCGGCAAAAACTCATTGAAAGGAGAATCCCATGTCCCTGCGAATCAACNCGAACCCGATGGCGNTCAACNNNCATCGCAACCTGANNAACACCCACGAGGCCCAAGNAAAAACCATGGAACGGCTCAGCTCGGGGATGAAGATCAATCGNGGAGCNGACNCNCCGGCGAACNTGCAGATTTCGGAGCGCCTGCGGGCACAGACCTCCGGACTGCGACAGGCGATCGACAACTCGGAGACTGCGATCTCGATGGTGCAGACGGCGGAGGCTTCGATGGACGAGGTGAGNCGGNCGCTCATCAACGCCCGCCAACTCGCGGTCCACGCGGCCAACGAGGGGGCAAACGACGCTTTCATGNTGCAGTCGGACCAGCAGGAGGTCGACAACATCCTGACGACGATCAACCGCGTGGCCAATCAGGCCCAGTNTGGCAATAACTACCTGCTCGACGGCAGCGCCGCCGGCAACGGAGTCACGGTCGGGAAGAACTTGGAGTTTGTGACCGCAACGCACGAGGCGAAGACCTCAGGGGTCAACGGCTACAGCGTCGCGATCATGCAGGCGGCGACACGCTCGGAGGTGGTGGGCACGAAGGCGCTCAGCCAAGGAATCATTGACGCAGGCGAGCAGCTCACGATCACCGAGGGCGGGCGCACGCTCGACTTTCGCATGGTGGAGGGCACTTCGGTGGAGCATACACTCAACGACCTCGGCAAGGCGATCTCAGACGCAGGACTCAAAGTTGATCTGCTGCGCCCCGACGCGGCCACGACCCCAAACGGTCAGCCGTTGCAGATTAACCTGCGGCACAAGGAGTTCGGCAGCGAGCACAGCTTCACGGCGGCGAGCACGACGGGAGGCCTCCTTTCGACCAAGGGGGATGTCTCCGACTGGATCCAGACCGGGCTGGATGTCACTGGAGAGGTCAACGGGGAGGACGCCACTGGGCGTGGACAGGAACTCACCGCAGGCCCGGGCGCATTTACCTCGGAGGGCGTGGCGATCCGCTACTCCGGAGAAAAAGCGCCGTAGGGTAACTTCGCGGGCACACTGACGTTCAGCCAGAATTCACTGACCTTCCAGATCGGCGCGAACGATGGACAGACCACCTCGACCTCGGTGCGCTCCATGCGTCCAGATCAGCTCGGTCGTGCCGTATTCAATGGCTCCGGATTCGACTCGCTCAGCGAGGTGGACGTGACTTCGCTGCAAGGAGCAACGGACTCGATCCGGGTGATTGATCGG
>PANO01000003.1 GCA_002707655.1 Deltaproteobacteria bacterium | reverse complement strand
TTTCCGGCATTGGTGTAAACGGTCATCTGGCCTTGGGGTTGTCCCAAACGCCATTTCCCTTGGAGGTGGGGTCGTCCAGCCTCCCAAAAGAGGGTGCCTTTGCCGTGATACTTTCCTTTGGCGAACAGTCCCTCGTATTGTGGTCGTCCGTTTTCCCAGAAGAGCGAGCCTTTGCCCTGGTGCTGGTTTTTGGTAAACTTGCCCTTGTAGCGTACTCGTCCGTTGTCCCAGCGTTCCTGCCCGGAACCGTGCTTATACCCGTTTTGGAACTCACCTGCGTAGGCGACTTTGCCTGTGGCTGTGAAAAGAACCCCCTGTCCGTGGAAGCGGTCGCCCTCAAGTTGCCCGACGTAGCGTTTCTTGCCGTTGGGGTGGAAATAGAGCGTGGTGTAGGCCGCGATGCGGATTTCAGCGAATTCGACATGCTGCTTGAATCTAGAGTCGTTCCGGTGTTTTTTCAGGTAGGTTTTCCAGACGATGATCGGATTCTTGCGTAGTGCGGATTCGTTCTTTAGCGCCTCGAATTTTGCGGCATCAAATTGCAACTGCTCCAGTGCCTGTTCCGCATCGTCGATGCGGGGCTTTGCGTGAGCTTTGATCCGATAACGAGTGATGAAGCCCCGATATCCCTTGGATGTGTTCTGCCGCTTGGCTTGGGCATAATGCTTTTCAACGTCCTCAAGTTGCAACTCGGCGATGAGCACCTTTGCCTGTCTGATAAACGGCTGGGCTTCCGGAACCTTCCGGTACTTCGCAGTAAAAAGACGAAGCGAAGCGGCGGAGTTCTTCTGCTTCGCCTGCGCAAATATCTGCTTGAGCTTCTCGGTCCTCAACTCACTGGCCTGCTTGAGCTTTTCGGCAGTCAGTTCGTGGATACGAACAGTTGCGGTCTGCACCTCCGGGGAGTCCGGATTTGTGGATTCGTACTGCTGGAGGAACTTGCGGTAGGCCGCAATCGAGTCCTGCTGTTGCGTGGACTCAAAGTGCAACTCGCGGATGCGGTTTTCGGAGAGAGTGATTTGCTCCGTTGCCTCCGGAGTTTCCTTGTAGGCGGAGATGAAGGCTTGGTACGCCGGAACGGTGTCCTTGGCTTCGACTTGCCCGAAACGCAGTTCCCGGATGCGGGTGCGGGACTTGGCTACGAACGGAGTCGCTTGGGGGTCCGGCTCATACTTGGTGATGTAGGCTTCATAGGCTGGAATAGTGTCATCCTGCACCGCCTTCTCAAAATCAGGCTGGATGGTGGAGCAGCCAACCAGGAGGGCGGCAAGCAGGGCTACGGCCCAGAGGGTGAATTGCGAAGGCATACCTTAAATTTATGAGTCAAAGACAACTTAAAAGGATAGCAAAGCCTAAGCCAAATGCCCATGTGACCATAAGCATTGCAGGCTGCCATTGGCTGAAAGCTTGAAGGTCGCAATTAAGAAACTGATCAAAAGCACGTTTCCGGGATGCTTTGAAAACCGGACTTGCCTTGAAATTTCGGCGGGAACAAGACAGAATTCGGAGGTGTCCAAGTCCTTCGTTGCCAATGTCCCGACATGAATTTTTTATCATCCGCCCGCCCGTCCTTTCGTCGTTTAAGCAGCCTCGTTCGCATTGGTGACGTGACGGTCGGGGGCGACGCGCCCATCCGAATTCAGTCGATGCTCACCTCCAACACAACGGATGTGGCTGCCTGTGTCGAGGAAATCGTGCGCTTGGATCGTGTGGATTGCGAGATCATCCGACTCACGGTGCCAAACCAGAAAGCGGTGGACGCGCTTCCGCGCATCCGCAAGGGGATGCAGGAGTGTGGCGTCTCGCGTCCGCTGGTGGCCGACATCCACTTCAGCCCACCGCTCGCGGTTGCGGCCTGCGAGTTTGTCGAGAAAGTCCGCATCAATCCCGGAAACTACGCGGATCGCAAGAAGTTCGAGATTCGGGAATACACGGATGCGCAGTATGCCGAGGAACTGGAGCGTGTCGAAGCAACGCTGCTGCCGCTGATCACAAGCCTGAAAAAGCACGGACGTGCCCTGCGCATCGGCACCAACCACGGCTCGCTCTCCGACCGTGTGATGAACCGCTACGGTGATTCTCCGGAAGGCATGGTGCAGTCGGCGCTGGAGTTTTTGCGCATTTTGCGCAAGCACGACTACCACGACATCGTGCTGTCCATGAAATCCTCCAACCCCATCGTGATGATGCAGGCGTATCGGTTGCTTGTGCAGCGCATGGATGAGGAAGGCATGGACTACCCGCTGCACCTTGGCGTCACCGAAGCCGGTTCTGGAATCGAGGGGCGTATCAAGAGTGCAGTTGGCATCGGCGGGTTGCTGGTTGATGGGCTGGGCGACACCATCCGTGTTTCCCTCACCGAACCGTCTGAAAACGAGATTCCGGCGGCACAGGCCATCTTGCAGGCCGCCCGTGCCCGTTTGTACAAAGCGGATTTAATCTCCTGCCCCTCCTGCGGCCGCACCTTCTTTGATCTGCAAACGACCACCGCGCAGATCAAGGAACGCACCGCGCACCTCATCGGTGTGAAAATCGCAGTGATGGGCTGTGTGGTCAATGGCCCGGGCGAGATGGCCGATGCCGATTTCGGCTATGTCGGGGCGGGTCCGGGGAAAATCCACCTCTACAAGGGGCAAACCCTGATCGAACGCAATGTTCCCTCCGCCGTGGCGGTGGAGCGCTTGGTTGACCTGCTCCGGGAGGAAGGCGTGTGGTTTGATGCAGACACCGCGCAGGCGGCGTGAACCGAAACCCATTTCATCCCTCTTTACGCCGGCACCCTTTGCATGGAAAATGAACAAATGGCATTCCTGTTCTGTTTCCATTCAGCGGGAATTTAGGATCCCGGACAGCCTAACTGCTTGAATTTCCTGCTGCGTTCCGGACGACCAATCGTGTTAAACTGACCCTCATCCACTGGATAACCCCATTCCCAAGCTTTCCTGACCCATGACCTCACTGCCCAAAACCTACGATCCGAAAGTCTTCGAGTCCAAAATCGCCGCTGAATGGGAGACAAAACGTCTCTTCCAGGCCGCTGCCGCATCCGACCGCAAGCCCTTCGTGATTTCGATGCCCCCACCCAACGCAACAGGGCAGTTGCATGTGGGCCACGCCGTGATGCTTGCGCTGGAAGACATCCTCATCCGCTGGCATCGCATGATGGGAGACGAGGCGCTTTGGGTTCCGGGAACCGACCACGCAGCGATTGCGACCGAGAATGTAGTCCTCAAGCAAATTCGGGAACAGGAGGGCATCGCCGATCCCCGCACCGAGTTGGGACGCGAGGAGGTGCTGCGGCGTATTGCAGAATATGTCGAGCAGTCACGAGGTACGATCCGCAACCAGGTCGTGGCGATGGGTTCAAGTTGCGATTGGAGCCGTGAACGCTACACGATGGACCCCCAACTCAATCGCTGCGTCAACGAAACCTTTGTGCGCATGTACGAGGCGGGCTTGATCTACCGGGGCCCCCGCATTGTCAACTGGGATCCGCAGTTGCAAACCAATGTCTCGGATGACGAGGTGGACCGCAAGGAGGTGCAGTCGCCGTTCTACACCTTCCAATACGGACCCTTCCAAATCGGCACGGTTCGTCCGGAAACCAAATTTGGCGACAAGTATGTCGTCATGCACCCGGAGGATCAACGCTACGCTGACTACCAGCATGGAGACACCTTTGAGTGTGAGTGGATCAACGGGCCGGTGGTCGCCACGATCATCAAGGACGAGGNAGTTGATCCAGAGTTCGGAACGGGCGNGATGACCATCACNCCGTGGCATGACCACACCGATTTTGAAATCGCAGAACGCCACGGACTCGACAAGCAGGCGATCATTGATTTCAACGGGAAATTGCTGCCCGTCGCACAGGAATTTGCAGNCATAGGCATTGACGAGGCGCGTCCGAAAATCGTTGAAAAACTCCGGGGCAAGGGGTTGCTGGTGGACGCAGACGAAAGTTACACCCACAGCAAAGCGTTCAACAGTCGGGGCGGCGGTGCTATTGAACCACAAATCCGCAAGCAGTGGTTCATTGATGTCAACAAGCCAGTCGTCCAGTGGAAGGGGGAACAGCGCAGCCTGCGTGAAGTCCTCATCGCCGTGGTGCGTTCCGGAGACATTCGGCTCGTGCCTGAACGCTTCAACTCCACCTACTTCCACTGGGTGGAGAATCTGCGCGACTGGTGCATCTCCCGCCAAATCTGGTGGGGGCATCGCATTCCGGTTTATTACCGTGAGGGTGAAATGCAGGCGTCCCTCCGTCCACTCGACCCCGCCGCAGGTTGGGAGCAGGATCCGGACACACTGGACACATGGTTTTCGTCTGCGCTCTGGACATGGAGCACGCTGGTTGATCCGGAGCAGGCCGAGGATTTTTCGCTGTCGTTTGAGGAATTGCTGGAAGGCAGCCCGGATTTCCAGAAATTTCACCCCACACAGGTGATGGAAACCGGCTATGACATCCTCTTCTTCTGGATCGCCCGCATGATCTTGATGACGACCTACATGATCCGCGAAGTGCCCTTCGAGACCGTTTACCTGCATGGCCTCATCCGCACCCGCGACGGCAAGAAGATGTCTAAATCCGATCCTGAAACCTGCATTGATCCGCTGGAGAGCATCGCGCAGTATGGCACGGACGCCTTGCGGCTTGCGCTCATTGTTGGCACAGGCCCGGGGCAGGATTTGCGGCTTTTCCCAGAAAAACTGGAGGCGTGCCGTCGCTTCGTCAACAAGGTCTGGAACGCCGGGCGTTACATTCTCATCACGATTCCGGAAGGAACGCCAATCACAGCACCGCAACAGGTGCAGTCGGAGCTGGCGCAGTGGTTGCTCCACGGACTAAACCAGCTTGTGCAGGATGTGCAGGACAGCCTCTTGGCCTACCGACTTTCGGATGTGATCGACGCGCTGCGGGGTTTCTTCTGGGGTGAGTTTTGCGACTGGCACTTGGAGATGGACAAAAAACCTGAGCGCAGTCCGGAAGACAATCAAGTGCTGGCCTACACCTACACCACGTTGCTCAAATTGCTGCATCCGTATGTGCCTTTTGTCACCGAGGCGCTATGGTCGCAGTTTGGACAAGAGCGAATGCTCACCGTGAGTGACTGGCCGCAGCCACAGCCGGCCCATCATTTTCAGGAGAATCACGCCCGCATCGAGCTTGTCAAGGAAGCCATCACCCAAATCCGTGCTCTGCGCGACAAGGCGAATCTTGGACTCGACAAGAAGGTTGCCGCCAGCCTCGATTCCGTGGCCAACGCACCGCTGTTTGAGGCGAATCGCGAACTCATCGTCCGCCTCGCCCGCTTGAGTACACTGGAGGTCCGTGCTGTGGAGTCGATTCCCGGAAACGACGCGCTGGCGGCGTACTTCCAAGACACGCTGGCCCGTATTGACGCTACGGCGGTTGATTGGCGCAAGGAGATCGAAACGCTCAACAAGAAGCTCAAGACGGAGGACGATTTTCTCTCCAAAAGCGGCAAGAAGCTCGACAACGCAGGTTTTCTCAGCAAGGCTCCGGAACACATCGTCACCGAGTTGCACAGTAAGGTTTCTGTCACTGAGAAAACCGTTGAGGCGTTGCGCCAGCAAATCCAAGAACTCGAACGACTCGCAGGATAATCCTCTAACCAGATTGATGCCGCCGTAAATAGTCCGGAATAACGAAGAATCACCGCAGAGCNGCAGAGAAAAATATCTATAAAAACAGTTCCCTGTATTCTCTGTGCCTCTGTGGTAAAATAGTTTTTTGCGTTTTTTTACTTTTTGCGAATTCATCCAAATTGATTCCCATGAAACAGGTGTGGAAGCGGATGTTCCCAGGGACATTAGCCCTGCTTGCTCCAGTCCTGATTTGGGCGAAGGAGCAGACCACGGTTCGCAAGAGCGGCTCAGCGTCGAATCCGACCAGCACGGTGTCGCAGCGCAGCCAGCCCGCGTTGATGCTGGCCCGACGCTGGGAGGCCGAGATTGACATCCGGGGCTGGTGGGCGAGCGAGAAATTCGATGGCATCCGGGCTTTCTGGAATGGCACCGAATTGCTGACTCGCCGGGGCAATCCCACCGTTGCACCGGAGTGGTTTACCGCCTTGCTTCCGGAGTGGCCGCTGGACGGGGAATTGTGGGTCGGGCGCAAGCAGTTTGCCAAAACCTTGAGCATCGTGCGGGACACCGTTCCGGGAGCGGAGTGGTCGCAGGTGCGTTTCCTCGTTTTTGATGCGCCGCAAGCTGCGGGCGGCTTCGAACAGCGGCAGACGTTTCTCCAGCAGTGGCAACCTCCGGAACACGTCCGGCTTGTAACGCACGAACGGGTTGCGAACGAGACGGACTTGCAAACGCTGCTGGTCCGCGTGGAGCAGAACGGTGGCGAGGGCTTGGTGCTGCGTCGTCCGGGATCGCTTTACTCGTCCGGACGCAGTGGCGACTGGCTCAAGGTGAAATCCTACGAAGAGGGGGATGCCGAGGTGATCGGCCACCTTCCCGGCAAGGGCAAGCACAGTGGTCGCCTCGGATCATTGCAGGTGCGGCTGGCGGACGGGCGCGAGTTCAAGCTTGGCACGGGCTTCAGCAATGCCGAGCGGGAAACGCCACCGCCGCTGGGCAGCACCGTCACCTTCCGATATTCTGGATTCACGAAAACAGGACTGCCGCGTTTTGCAGTGTTCCTACACCTTCAAGAAGATTTTTGATCAAACCCACCATGCTCAAAACCGCCGTGATCGGGGTTGGCTACCTCGGAAGATTTCATGCCCAAAAACACGCCGCCCTGCCAGAGTGCGAACTCGTCGGAGTGGTGGACGCGGATCCGGAGCAGGCGCGGGCGGTTGGCGATGAACTCGGCGTGCCGTGGCACACGGATCCGGAAGCGGTGCAGGATCAGGTGGACGCCGTGAGCATCGTCGTGCCCACCAGTGCGCACCACACCATCACCAAGCCGTTTCTGGAGCGCGGCATCCACGTTTTGCTGGAAAAGCCCTTTGCGGCCACCATTCCAGAAGCCGAGGAGCTGACCGCGCTCGCCGAAGCGAAAAACNCCGTGTTGCAAATCGGGCATCTGGAACGCTTCAACGTCGTTTACACAGGATTCCGGGAGCAAATCGGCAAGCCGCAGTTTGTGGAAAGCATCCGCATCGCGCCCTTTCCTAAGCGCGGCACGGACGTGGACGTGATCCTCGATTTGATGATTCACGACATTGACCTTGTGCTGGCGGTGGTGCAGGAAATGCCGGAAGCGGTGGAAGCGACCGGAGTGCCGATCCTCACGACGAGCATTGACCTCGCCAGCGCGAGGTTGCGCTTTCCCGGAGGCTGCGTCGCCAACCTCACCGCCAGCCGCGTTTCGGACAAGGCGGAGCGGCGCATGCGCATCTTCCAGCCCGGACTCTACCTCTCGCTCGATTACGGCACTGGGCAGGCACGGCGGCTTCAGGTGGATCCACAGGAGTCGCTGGACCCGGAAACGCTGCAACCCGAAACCTTTCAGCTTGAGCGCGGGGACGCCCTACTGGAAGAGATCCGGAGCTTTCTCGATTGTGTGCGCACCGGAAGCGACCCGCAGGTTTCTGCACAGGACGGGCTGAATGCGATGCGAGTGGCGGCGCAGGTGCAGGAGCAAATCCAGCGGTGAGCCAATCGATCCTCTTCCGGTCACTGTTTTTGCAACTGCTGGTGCCGTTTGTGCTGGCCCTGTCGGTGTTGCTGTTCATCATCTCCATCAACACCATCAACCAACTTATTGTGCTGATTGTGGACCGGGGCGTGAGTGTGGGGAGTGTTTCGCTGATGCTGTTGTATCGGCTTCCGCAGTTTGTCACGGCCTCTTTGCCCTATGCGACGGTACTGACCGCCACCCTGCTCATGGTCCGCATTTCGCAGGATTCGGAATTGCTGGCGTTGCAGAGTGCAGGCATGGGGTTCTGGCGCATTGGCAAAGCGATTTTTGTGTTCTCGTTGCTCGTCTCCTGCCTTGGCTTGTTGATCACCACCGTGATCCAGCCGTATGCTTACGGCAAGTACGAGGAGGAAAAACTGAAGCTGCTCAAGAAGTTCACGGTCAAGGCCATCCAACCCGGCACCTTGTACTATGACATTCCCGGCAAGGTCATGTATGTTGACAAGATTGACGGCGAGGTCCAGAAAGGAGTGTTCATTGCAGACCGGGAGTTTGAGGCGGACATGACGGTCGCTTTCGCCGACGAAGGCGTCTTCGAGTTTGGAGCGAAGCAACAGGAGCCGGCATTGCGATTGACCGATGGCGTCCTGCATCAAACCAACGAACCTTCAGAATACCGGACCATTCAATTCGGCAGCCTGCGATACATCCTCAACCTGAGCCGGGATTTGACCGAGGCCGATGTCTGCCACGGAGGGTGCTTGCGTCCGATTTGGCAAACCCCAACCCTTGAGTTGATCCGNTCCGATTCGCAGCGGGCGGCGATTGAGTTGATGGAGCGCNTGGCGATTCCCTTTGGCANCTTCGCGCTCGCCATTGCCATGATTTCTCTGGGGGCGCACCACCCCAGAAAAGGCTCCGTGCAGGTCTATCTGCGGATGCTGTGTCTGGTGATGACCTATTACATCGTCTGGCTGACCACGGCAGAAAACGCCANGTACGGCCAGTGGCCNCCGGCTGGCGTGTGGGCGGCANCCGTCCTCGTGACGCTTTACGCGNTCTTGAGTTTGTTCATGATGGATTCCGTGAGAAAACCTTGGAAAAAAACAAAGAACTGACGTGCTGCTTCGCTTTCTGAATCCCGGCCTGCTCGTGCTTCTGCTGTGCCCCGCAAGCCTGTTCGCGGACGCCCTGTTGTTGCAGCGCATCCAAACCCGCTACCAGCAGACCGGAAGCTTCACCGCCCGCTTCGTGCAAGTTGACCAGCGGGCTGAGGCGGAGGAGCGCCGCGCTCAAGGCTCCGTGCGCTACAAGCGTCCGGGGCGCATGCGCTGGCATTACGAAAGCCCGGATGAGCAGCTTTTGGTCACCGATGGCGAAACGCTCTGGCTCTACGACCCGCTTTTGGAAAACGTCACCATCCAGCGCATTGAGCGCGTGGCTCCCGGAACGGTGCTGGCCTTCCTGTTGGGCGTGGGCGACCTGGAGTCGGATTTCCGTCCCCGGCCCCAAACCCGGAAGCTGCTNGATTCTCGCCAAGGGGTGGTGCTGGAATTGATGCCGCGTCGTGAGATGGCCAACCTCGAATTCCTGCAACTGGAGGTGCACCCGCAGACCAGCGACTTGCTGGCGCTGGCCTTGGTGGATGGCTCCGGAAACGTTCGCACCATTCGGCTGGAAGGCATGGAGCGCAATGTCGAGTTGGCCGAGGCGGAATTCGTGTTTGAAGTCACCCCGGACCTTGAAGTGATCCGCCCGGAGTGACCGTGTCCGAACACCCCGTCCTCCGCAAAGAACTTTCGCTGCTCAACGTTTACACGATTGCGACCGGCACTACGCTCAGTGCAGGATTCTTCCTGCTTCCCGGAATTGCGTTTCGGGAGGCGGGGCCAGCGGTGGTGCTGAGNTACCTGATTGCCGCCGTTCCACTGGTTCCGGCGATGTTCAGCATTGCGGAACTGGCCACTGCGATGCCACGAGCGGGAGGCGCGTACTATTTCCTNGATCGCAGCCTGGGTCCGCTGGTCGGCACCATCGGNGGGTTGGGCACTTGGCTTTCCCTCAACTTCAAGACGGCTTTCGCGCTCATCGGCATGGGCGCGTACCTCGGCATCTTCTGGCCGGAACTGCCTGCGGTTCCGGTCGCCATGGGATTGGCGGTTTTGTTTGGGTTCCTGAACCTGTTTGGGGCGCGGAAGAGCGGCAAGTTCCAAGTCGTGATGGTGCTGGTGCTGCTCGTCATTCTGGCCGCATTTCTGGGCTGGGGGCTTCCGGAGGTGCAACCGAGCCATTTCGACGGTTTCTTTGCTCACGGCACGGTGGCCTTGTTCTCGACTGCCGGGCTGGTGTACGTGAGCTATGTGGGCGTTACCAACATCGCCAGCGTCGCCGAGGAAATTCGTGACCCGGAACGAAACCTGCCCCTCGGCATCTTTCTTGCCATCGGCACCGCCTTGGTGGTTTACGGGTTGGGCACCTATGTGATTGTGGGGCTGCTGCCGGGTCCGGAACTCGCTCAAAGCCTCACGCCTGTGGCCGGGGCGGCGGATGTCTTGCTGGGCACTCCAGGCAAGGGGATCGTCACCATTGCCGCGCTGTTGGCGTTTGCCTCGGTGGCAAATGCGGGCATCCTCAGCGCATCGCGCTACCCGCTGGCCATGAGCCGGGACCATCTCATTCCGAGACACTTCGCCCGCATCACCACCAGAGGCGCCCCCGTTTTCGGCATCTTGGTCACAGTCGCCGCGATCCTCGTGTTTGTGAGTTGCCTNGACATCACCCGCATCGTTAAACTCGCCAGCGCGTTTCAATTGTTGATGTTCTCGTTGCTGTGCGTGGCGGTCATCGTGATGCGCGAAAGCGGGCTGGAGTCCTACGACGCGGGGTTCCGGTCGCCGTTCTACCCGTGGATGCAGGTGTTTGGCGCCTTTGCCCCGCTCGTGTTGATTGTGGAGATGGGGATTTTCCCGATCCTCTTCTCACTGAGCCTGATTGCGTTGGGCACGGTGTGGTATCTCGCCTACGCCCGCTCCCGCGTGATCCGCAGCGGTGCGATCTACCACCTTTTCGCCCGGCTCGGTGAACAGCGCTATGCGGGTTTGGACACGGAACTCCGCANCATCCTGAAGGAGAAGGGAGTGCGCGAGGAAGATTCNTTCGACGAGGTGGTGGCGCGGGCGGAGGTGATCGACCTTCCGGATTTCAGCACGTTTGAGGACATTGTTCAGCAAGCCTCGAACGCGCTTGGTNCGAAAGTGCAAACGCTTCCGGAAACGCTTGCCAGAGATTTTCTGGAGGGCAGCCGCATTGGGGCCACTCCGGTGTCGCACGGAGCCGTCTTGCCGCACACTCGCATCGCAGGGCTTGCTCAGTCGGAATTGGTGCTGGTGCGCTGCCGGGAAGGCCGCTATGTTGAGGTTCCCGGACCTTCCGGAGGTCTGACCCGCACGGGACCAGTCCATGCGTTTTTCTTCATTGTCAGTCCCAACGAAAACCCCGGACAGCACCTGCGCATCCTCGCGCAAATCACCGGACGGGTGGACGAATCGAACTTTCTAGAGGAGTGGTTGGCCGCTGCGGACGATCAGGAACTCAAGGAAAACCTGCTCCGCGACGAACGCTTCCTCTCCATCAAACTGAAGGCAAGCACCGCCTCCAGTGCCTTGGTTGGGCGAACGCTCCGGGAAGTTGCTATGCCGGAAGGTTGCCTCGTTGCCCTCATCCGCCGGGGTTCCGAAACCTTGGTCCCGCAAGGCAACACGACACTGCACGAAAATGATCGACTCACCCTCATCGGCGACGCCAAAGGCATCCGCCGCCTGCAAGACCAGTACGTCAATGGCTCCCCCGCGATTTCCTAACTCACTGCTTCCAACACCATGACCCAACTTTCCCTGCGAACCGATGGCCGCGCCGACCACGAAGCCCGTCCGCTGACCCTCACGCTCGATTTCACGATGCACGCGGAAGGCTCCGTGCTGGTCGAATGCGGCAACACCAAGGTGATCTGCACCGCCTCGGTCGAGGACGACGTGCCGCCCTTCCTCAAAGGCAAGGACAAGAAGCCCAAACACGGCTGGGTCACGGCAGAATACGGGATGCTCCCGCGCTCCACTGGAACCCGCCGCAAGCGCGAAACCGGTAAAGTGGATGGCCGCACTCAGGAGATCCAGCGGCTCATTGGGCGGTCATTGCGCTCCGTCACCGACCTGCACGCGCTCACGCCCTACACCCTCCGGCTCGATTGCGACGTGATCCAGGCCGACGGCGGCACCCGCACCGCCGCCATTTCCGGAGTCTTTGTCGCGCACATCCTTGCGTTGCGCAAGCTCTTCTCCGCAGGCAAGCTCAAACGCTTTCCCGTGAAGCAGCACCTCGCCGCGGTCAGCGTGGGGCTGGTGAAGAACCGAACGCTGCTCGACCTCAAGTACGATGAGGACAGTTCGGCGGAGGTGGACATGAACGTGGTCATGTTCGAGGACGGCACTTTCGTGGAAGTGCAAGGCACGGCGGAGGGCCAAACCTTCTCCCGGACTCAACTCGACAACCTGCTCGACCTCGCCGAACAGGGGGTCCTAGCACACATTGCCGCGCAAAAGCAGGCTCTCGGGAATTCCCTACAAGGCTAGNCGGCATGTTTCCCACCCTCTTCTCTCTGGAAATCCCGTTTCTGGACCTCACGCTGGAGCCGAGGTTTTACGGGCTGTTTTACGCCATCGCNATCCTAATCNGNTCCCGGATTGTGCTGTCCGAAGTGCAACGCCGCGAGTTGGGTCTCAGCGACGACGACGCGATGAACTTCACGCTTTACGCCTTTCTCGTCGGACTCCTCGGTGCCCGGACGTATGAGATCGTGATGGAATGGTCCAACTACTACGCGCATCAACCCTTCTGGAAGGTGTTTGCCGTTTGGCAGGGCGGGCTTGCCATCCACGGGGGTATCATCGGCGGTAGCCTCTACACAATCTTCTACTGCCGACGCAAGCGGATTTCCCAAGCGCATTTTCTGGACATCGCCGCGCTTTGCATGATTCAGGGGCAAGCGATTGGACGCTGGGGGAACTTCACCAACGGCGAGGCCGCCGGCCCCATGACGGACTTCTGGACCGGAATCGTCTTTCCTCCCGGAACCGTGATTGACCGCTATGCCCAAGGCCAGCCGGTGCATCCGACCATGATCTACGAATCGCTGGGGAACGCGGTCCTCTTCCTCATCCTCTGGCGGTTGCGGCTCAAGAATTTTCCTCCCGGAATGCTCTGCGCCCTCTACCTGATCGGCTACTCGGTCCTGCGCTCGGCCCTCACACCCTTCCGGATGGACAATCAATACCTCACTCTCGGCAACACCGTCGTCCTCGCCCCCTACGCCGTCAGCGTGGTGCTGACGCTGGTGGCCTTGGCGTGGATTCACCAAATGCGCAAACATGCCAACTGAAGTTCCCCTGAACTGGATCTCGACGGATCGGACTCCGCAATCCGCTATTGCCGCCGGGGATCGCATTTTCTTGCAACTCCTGCTGTGGTCGTTGCTCTTTGCGGGCTACTCCAGTTTTTTTGTGTTCTCGGCCTCGGTTGCGTCTGCAACGAAGTGGCAGATGGGCATCAGCACGGTGCTGAACTCCCTGTTCCTCTTCACTTTGCTTCAGGGTATTTTCTTCATGCTCCGCCTCTTTGGAACAACCCTCGTCCAGTGGCTGCTGCTGGCCTTCTGCGGACTTTCGATTCCGCTCTTGGTGCTTGACTTCCTCGTCTTCCAGCAGTTCAAGTTCCACATCAACAGCTTTGTGCTGAAGGTGATACTCCAGCCNAACATCTTCGAAACCCTCAATTTGGGTTGGCGGGAGGGGGCGACCGCATTGCTGGTGCTGGCCGTGGGGATGTTGGCCGTGCTGGCGGTTTGGCGCGGCACCGCCGTTGTGGGGGGGACGCCGCTCCGCAAGGCCGTTGCCGGACCTTGGCGTAAGCTGGGCATCTGCCTGCTGATTTTTCTGGCAACGCTGGGAGACAAGGNGTTTTTTGCATGGCAGTTGTTTCAGGTAAACACAGAGATTTATCTCGTGGGAAGGCGCGTACCCCTCTACATCCCGGTGCAGATGAGCCGGGGGTTCGAGGAGTTCGGCTTCACCAAACCCCAAGCGGCTGGCCCCGTGGACACCCGCCGCTCCCAGACGGTGCGCTACCCCTTGCAGCCCGTTTCCTTTCCGGAAGCTCAGCCGTCGTACCCCAACATCGTGCTGCTGATTTCCGAGAAAATGCGCCATGACATCATCAACCTTGAAGTCACGCCCCGGATCCNGCAACACGTCCGCTGCTGCTTCAGCAAGTTCCGGAATCACTACTCGGCGTCGAACGCTTCCGCAGGGGGCTTGTTCGGCATGTTCTACAGCCTGCCCGCCAACTATCAGGACGCCTTTGGCAAAGCACAGGTGACTCCGGTACTGCTGGATTTGCTGGAAGCCCGCAACTACGAATTCGCCCTGCTCGCCAAAGAGGACTTGGGCTACTTTGGNACGGACGAGATCATCTTCAACAAACTCCGCAGCCACATCCGGGATCGGTTCCCCTCGGAAGCCAAGATGATTGACCATGCCCTTGGAGTGCTGGAATCCCGCAAGCAGCGCAAGACGGCGCGTCCGTTGTTCCTGCTGATCATTCACGATGCCCCCCACCATCCGCAGTTTGTGAGCGAGCAGTACCAGCGCTTTCAGCCCGCTGAGTACATGCCGCTCTTCAATCCGGACCTGCCAGAACACCAAGTGCGGGCCGCCAACCAGTTCAAGAACGCCTANACGCTGGTGGACGATGAAATGGGGCGCATGTTGGANGCCCTGAAGGACCACGGGTATTTCGACAACTCGGTTGTCGTCGTCACTGGAGATCACGGTCACGAGCAGTACGAACACGGCCACTGGGGCCATGCCTCNGCCTTCACGAAAGAACAAACGCAGGTCAGCTTCTTCCTGCACCTTCCGGGGCAGGTTGAGTATGAGGAGGTGNCCCGGCTCACCTCGCACTTGGACCTCGTGCCGACCTTCTTGGAGGTGCTGAACGAACCACTGCCCTTGCAGCATTTCGCTCTGGGGGAATCCCTGCTGTCTCCGGCCAAGCGGGAGTACATCATGATGGGCGGGATGGCCAACAGNGTGCTGTTTGATGGCCGGGTCAAGATTGACTANACCCCCTTCGAGGGCATTGCGCTCTACCGGGTGGTGGACCAAGACGACGAGCCGCTTGCCGACTCCGATGCCGTGATTGTGGAGTACACCCCCTTGCTGCTGGACATGTTCGAGAAGNTTGGACGCTTCTACCGCTGATCCTAGTTTGCTTTGTCTTTGCGCTGGCAGTGTGGTACTTATTGACCTGATTGGTCTGCGATGACCCTTAGACGTTCCTCCTGCAAAAATACTGGATACCTGCTTGATGAAACCCATCCTGATAGAGCAAGCAAAGCCGTTTTTTTCAGGGGCTATGGTTTTCGCAGAGATCGCTGGCACGAATTGGCTGAAGCTCTCAAGCAACACGCTCTTGATCATGGCTCCGGAGTACAGGTACCGTCCCCTTTCGGAGTTTGGTATGTTGTGGAAGGAACGATGATTACTCCTGACAATCGGTTTCCCTGAGTGCGCTCCATCTGGTTTGAGCCTCTGGAAAGCACGATCCTGCGATTGGTGAGTGCCTATCCGATGCCTCCAAAAACAAGTCGCTGAAATGGCATCNAATTATCCGGAACACAGTCGAGTCGCATTGCAAGAGGATCTGCCCGGACACGGACTGAGCGCGGGAGATGTGGGAACGGTGGTCACAGTGCATCATCACCGTAAAGGCTACGAGGTCGAATTCTGCACTTTATTCGGNGAGACCGCTGCCATCNTCAGCCTNTATCNGCAGCAAATCCGCTCGCTTCGCCCCAACGAGCTGGCACATGCGCGTGAATTGGCGACGGCCTCGTAACCCTCTTCAGGAACGCCTCTTATCCCTCGCGGATTCAACCTAATCACGTTTCACTATGACTTCATTGACCAACCTCCTCCAACAAGACGACTTCCACCAGCGACACATCGGCTTTCAAGGTGCCGACCGTGACGCGATGCTCCAAGCGGTGGNGGCCGACTCTCTCAATGATTTGATGGATCAGGCGGTGCCGCCGTCCATCCGAATGTCGGGCGAACTGGAACTTCCGGGGCCACGAACCGAAGCGCAAGCCCTTGCGGAACTGGCCGAGATGGCGGGCAAAAACCAGGTGCTGAAATCCTACATCGGCATGGGGTACCACGACACTATCACCCCCAGCGTGATCCTCCGGAATCTGCTGGAGCATCCCGGTTGGTACACCGCCTACACGCCGTATCAGGCCGAGATTTCGCAGGGGCGGTTGGAAATGCTGCTGAATTTTCAGCAGTTGATCATGGACCTCACGGGTATGGACGTCGCCAATGCCTCCCTGCTGGACGAAGCCACGGCAGCGGCGGAAGCCATGACCTTCTGCAAGCGCGTCTCCCGTAGCAAGTCGAATCGCTTTTTTGTCACGGATGATTGCCACCCGCAAACGCTGGATGTCCTCAAAACCCGTGCGGAACCACTGGGACTGGAACTGGTCGTCGGCAATCCGTGGGACGGGTGCGAGGACGCCTATGGTGTGTTGCTCCAGTATCCTGGAACCTTTGGGGACATCTCTAGTTTGGGAGAACTGTCGGCACAGTGGCAGGAACGTGGAGCAATGGTGGCGGTGGCCGCCGATTTGCTGAGCCTCGTCCTGCTCAAGCCTCCGGGGGAGTTCGGAGCGGATGTGGTGGTGGGCAGTGCCCAGCGCTTTGGTGTGCCGATGGGCTACGGTGGCCCTCATGCGGGATTCTTCGCAACACGGGATGCTCACAAACGCGCCATGCCGGGGCGGTTGATCGGGGTGTCGGTGGATCGGCGTGGGAAACTGGCCCTGCGCATGGCCCTACAAACCCGCGAACAGCACATCCGCCGCGAGAAGGCGACCAGCAACATCTGCACGGCGCAAGTGCTGCTGGCAAACGTTGCAGCAGCGTATGCGCTCTACCACGGTCCGGAAGGGCTGACCACCATCGCCCAGCGGGTGCATCACCTCACCTATTTGCTCGCCTGTGGACTCCGGAAAGCTGGACTGGACACGAACGCAACTTTCTTCGACACCCTCACCGTGAATGTCCCGGACGCCAATGCGGCTCAGCAACGCTCGGTTGCTGTCGGCATGAACCTCCGGAAGATCGACTCGAACCGAGTCGGAATCAGCTTTGACGAGGCCACCACCGTCGAGGACGTCACCCGATTGTTGAAGGTGTTGTGTCCGGATTCAACCGCGCCCTCCATTGCAGAACTTACACAGGAGTTGGAGCAGGCGGGGTTAGGCATTCCGCAGGGCATGCGGCGCACTTCCGAATTCCTCACGCATCCGGTCTTCCACGAGCATCGTTCGGAAACCTCGATGATGCGCTACCTCAAGCGGCTGGAGGGCAAGGACATCGCCTTGGACCGGGCGATGATCCCCTTGGGGTCTTGCACAATGAAGCTCAACGCCGCCACCGAAATGCGGCCCGTCACTTGGCCAGAGTTTGGGCGGATGCACCCCTTTGTGCCCATCGAGCAGGCCACCGGCTATGCCGAACTGATCGGCGGCTTGGAGGACATGCTCTGCCAACTCACAGGGTTTGACGCAATCTGCATGCAGCCCAACTCCGGAGCACAGGGCGAATATGCGGGCTTGCTGGTGATCCGCAAGTACCACCAAAGCCGAGGTGAGGGGCACCGCGAAGTCTGTCTGATTCCCAGTTCCGCGCACGGCACCAATCCCGCCAGTGCCGCAATGCAGGGCATGAAGGTGGTCATCGTCAAATGCGATTCTGACGGCAACATTGACATGGCCGACCTCCGGGGAAAGGCCGAGAAACATGCCGCCCGCCTTGCCGCCCTGATGATTACCTACCCCTCCACCCACGGGGTTTTTGAGCCGACCATCACGGAAATCTGCGAGATCATCCACCAACACGGCGGGCAGGTTTACATGGATGGGGCCAACCTCAACGCCCTCGTTGGCATCGCACAACCCGGACTTTACGGGGCAGACGTTTCACACATGAACCTGCACAAAACCTTCTGCATTCCGCATGGGGGCGGCGGTCCCGGCATGGGGCCGATNGGCATGAAGGCGCATTTGGCTCCGTTCATGGCGAGCCACGCGGTGGTGCCGCCTCCGGGAACCGATCCGGCCCAATCCGCCATTTCCGCCGCGCCGTGGGGCAGTCNGAGCGTCCTTCCNATCTCGTGGGCCTACCTCCGCATGATGGGCGGTTCCGGNCTCAAACTCGCCACACAATCGGCGATTTTGGCGGCGAACTACCTAGCCCAGCGGTTGGAGGGCGCGTTTCCGGTTCTCTACACCGGGCAGAATAATCGTGTGGCCCACGAGTGCATCCTTGACATCCGAGGCATCAAAGAGTCATCCGGAATCACCGAAGAGGATGTTGCCAAGCGNCTCATCGATTACGGATTCCACGCGCCCACGATGTCGTGGCCNGTGCCCGGAACCCTGATGATCGAACCGACCGAAAGCGAACCCAAGGCCGAGTTGGACCGCTTCTGCAACGCGATGCTGAACATCCGCGAGGAAATCGCCAAGGTCGAATCCGGAATCTGGAGCCGTGAGGACAACCCTTTGAAAAACGCGCCACACACGCTCGATGATCTCATGGACGAGTGGACGCATTCGTACAGCAAGGCCGAGGCCGTCTATCCGGCCCCCGCCCTCAAGCACAACAAGTACTGGTCACCTGTCAATCGGATCGACAATGTTTACGGGGATCGCAACGTGGTGTGTTCGTGTCCGCCTCCGGAAGCCTACGAGGATGGGGTTTTAGAGTATGAAGCCTAGACCAAAGCTTCCAATAAAATCAAATGATTGAATGTCAACTGATGAAGGATTGGCGCTGCCCACATTTTTGAGACAATGAGTTAAGATGTTTTTTCACTTATGAAGAGGAGAAAGTATGATCAAGTTCATGCGCAACGCCTTTCTTACNGCCTGGATTTCCGAAGGGCACCGTAAAACCTTACTGCAAAGCTNTGATGATTATTGCTCCCAAAATCGTGCGTGAGGTTTTCATCGGCTGGGCTATTCCATCTACCAAGCCACGACGCTCTGTAGTCGTGAGCGAAGGGTGAGGACACTGGGTGGATGATCCGCTCCACGACTCCTTTTCCGGAATCCAGTTTGGTCTGGATTATTCCGCATACGAAGCGGCTCAGGCGCTCAACCAGTCCACGTTGCGACGCCTGATCGCTCCGGATTGGGGGNATGCGGATGATCCCCATCGTCTGCAAGCCCTTGGATTTGGGAACGCCGGGCACTGCCTGTTGCTGGAGCCGGAACGGTTTTTGGAGGAATACACCCGGAATCCGGACGGCACTCTGTCCTCACAGGAGAGTGAGGTCCCGCTTTCGGTGGGAACGTGGGAGGCGTTGATGAACGCGCAGCGGTCGTTTTGGGTACACCCCGAAGTGAAGCGGCTGTTTGTGTCCGGGCATTCGGAGGTTTCGCTGTTTTGGGAAAACCCGGAGTTGCAAATCCCTTGCAAGGGACGGCTGGACTGGTGGAACCCAGAACTGGGGGCGATCATTGACCTCAAGTTCGCGCAGGGTTCCGGATGTGATTACGTTCGCAATCTCGTGGGACGGCGGTATCTGGACCTGCAACTCGCATGGTATCGAGAGGGGATGCAACAATTGCTGGGCATCGAAGCTCAAGCGTGGGTCGTCGTGATCGAGAAATCGCAACCCAACCAAGTTTATGCGCACCAGCTTTCGGCGAGGGAGTTGGCATCCGGACAGCAGAAGATTGCAAAAACAATAGCACTGTGGCAACGCGAGCCTCCCCGATGAATTCGAGATTATTGCAACATTCCAGCAGGTTGGTGTTGGTGTTGGGCAGTCTGTGGTTGGTGGCCTGCACCACGCAGCCCACGCCCAATGAAGCCAACTACATGGNGTGCCAAGCTTTGGTCGAAAAGGATCGTGTGACCGCCCGCAAATCGAGGTTCTATAGCTACAAGCCANGGAAATTCGACGCTTGCCGCGCCCCCTATCGCTTCACTCTTGAGTGAAAAATCTGGACTGAATCAACCAATGGGTTTGCGCTTTCGAGCCTGCCTTGCTAGTGTATTACGGTTTGAATGCGGGAAAANTCGCCCTCTGTGATCTGCTGNCANTTCCACAACNAATCCGAAAGGAAGTCCCTATGAAGCGTCTGGTTCTGACCGGTGCAACGTTGCTTCTGGCNTTGGCCTGCACGGCCATGGCCGTAGGCGACTCTGACCGTGGTGCGGTCCTCTACCAAAACTGCGCAACCTGCCACGGCAGCGATGCCGGAGGGATGTATCTCTCCAACGCGCCCACGCTTGCCGGTCAGTACGACTGGTATCTCGAAACCCAGCTCAAGAATTTCCAAGGCGGTGTTCGTGGAACCCACGCGGGGGATGTGCAGGGGCAGATGATGAAGCCGTTTTCGCTCACCCTCGCTGATGAGCAGGCCGTTGCGGACGTGGTGGCCTACATCGGCACGCTTGCAGCCGAGCCACAGGCCGCGACGGTTGCCGGTGATGCTGGAGCGGGCAAGTCCGCCTACGGAATCTGCGCCGCCTGCCACGGAGCCAATGCAGAAGGCAACCCNGCACTCAAGGCCCCAAAGCTTTCTGGACTGCCGGATTGGTACATCACCCGGCAGCTTCACGGTTTCAAGCAGGGTTTCCGGGGATCACGTTCGAGCGATGTGGCTGGGCAGGCCATGCGTCCGATGGCCCTTGCGCTTGACNAGGCCACCATCAACAACCTTGCCACCTACATCAGCAGCCTTTCCGGAGGTGATGTTGTGACAGAAGTCGTCACGACAACAAGCGCATCTGCTTCCGGTGCTGCGACTTCTACCACGGTAGGTGGATTGCTCGTCGCCAAAGTGAGCGGTGAGCATGTGCCCTACAGCAATCCGCTCAAGGCGGGCAATTCGCTCTATGCCGCCTGCGCCTCCTGTCATGGCAACGAAGGCGAAGGCTCCACCAAACTCAACGCCCCACGGCTCGCCGGACAGCACGGTTGGTATCTCGCCCGGCAGTTGCAGAACTGGCAGGACGGCATCCGGGGCACTCACCCGCAGGATGTCTTCGGGATGCAGATGCGTCCGCTTGCGGCCTCTCTGCAAGGCGGGCAAGTCGAAAAACTGTCTGCGTACATTTCCGGATTGGCGGGAGATTATCCTGAAGCTACGCTGAACGGGAACATCGAATCCGGAGCTGCCGCCTTCAACACCTGTGCATCGTGCCATGGTGCAAATGGCGAGGGGAACAAGGTGCTCAACGCTCCCAAACTGCAAGGGCTTCCGGATTGGTACGTTGCCCGGCAACTGCAAGCCTTCAAGNCGGGCATCCGGGGCCAGAACCCGCGGGACCAGTACGGCCAGCAAATGCGTCCNCTGGCTGCTGGCTTGAGNNACGAGGNCGTCATTGACGTCGCCAGCTATGTCGCCACACTACGGCCCGGAATCGAACCGCTCAAGGTGGCAGCGACCGCATCCTCGCCGGTTGGCGGTGGCGGGTCGGCGTCTGGCCAAGCGGCTTACGGAACCTGTCTTGCGTGCCACGGAGNCGACGGTGCGGGCAACAAGGCGCTCAACGCGCCGCGCATCGCCGGACAGCAAGCATGGTATCTGGAGCGGCAGCTAGTTAACTTCCGCAAGGGCATTCGTGGCACTCACGTCGATGATGCTTTTGGCAAAACAATGGCACCAATGGCGGCAGGAATCGCCAGCGCTCAAGCCGTCAGCGATGTCGCAAACTATGCCGCCACGCTTTCCGGAGCCAAGTCGGCTCCAACACTTGGGGGTGATGCTGGTGCGGGCAAAGCCGCTTACGGAACCTGCATGGCGTGTCATGGCACGAACGGCGAGGGTAACCAAGCGTTGAATGCTCCTAAGCTCGGTGGGCTTCAGGATTGGTATGTGGCGCGGCAGCTCAAGAATTTCAAAGCCGGAGTCCGGGGTAGCCACGCCGAAGACACCTTCGGCAAACTGATGGCTCCGATGGCNATGGTTTTGGATGACGCCGCTGTCAACAACGTCGCGGCCTACATCGCCACGCTTCCGGAGTGAGCCAAAATACAGGAAAAATTCCGGAAGATGAGCCGTAGACTGGGCAAANCGAAGTGTGTCCAACCTGCTGGTAAAGCTGTGTTGGGCACGACCTGTGNCCTTTCTNCGACNANCTTTTTTTATGTTTTCCAAGGAGTCGCATGATGAAAACAATTTACGGAATTTTGCTCACTCTGCTGGGAATCNCGGTTGCGTTTACGGTTCAAGCAAAAGGAGACGCCAAGCGCGGACAGCAAGCCTATGCGGTTTGCCAAGCCTGCCACGGTGCAAACGGTGAAGGCAACAAAGCCCTCAACGCTCCACGGCTGGCAGGACAGCAAGACTGGTATGTCGCCCGACAAGTCCAGAACTTCAAGGCNGGCATCCGGGGCNGCAACCCTAAGGATGTCTTCGGGATGCANATGCGTCCGATGGCAATGACCTTGGCCACGGATCAGGTGGTTGAGGACGTCGCGGCCTACATCGCCACCCTCAAGGGCAAGGTCTCAGCGCCCACCGTCAAAGGCGACGCCAAAGCTGGAAAAGTGGCTTATGCGNTCTGTCAGGCGTGTCATGGGGCNNANGGTGAAGGCAACAAGGCCCTCAACGCTCCCAAACTCGCAGGCCAGCAGGACTGGTACCTTGTCCGGCAACTCCAGAACTTCAAGGCCGGAATTCGCGGCACCCACGCCAAGGACATGTTCGGGATGCAGATGCGTCCCATGGCGATGACGCTCGCCAACGATGTCGCCGTCAACAATGTTGCCGCCTACATCGCTTCCCTCAAGGAGTGAACTTCCGGAAGTTCACTGCAACTGAACTCCCTTTCCACTGATGCGCCTCGCTTTTGAAAAGCGGGCGGACTCCACTCCGCTGGGCCACACGGCGACCATCATTGGCGCCGTGGTGCTGGCTTTGCTATTTGGAGCCGGATTCTTGGCTGCCGTCGGGGTTGATCCTCTGGAAGCCTACGCCTTGGTGGTCGAGGAGGTGTTCCTGTCCGCATACGGNTGGCAGGACTTGTTGGTGAAGTTNACACCACTGCTCTTCACCGGCTGTGCCGTGGCTTTGGCGGCGCAGATGCGGCTTTGGAACATTGGAGCCGAAGGGCAATTCCACATGGGGACTGTGTTTGTGACGTGGGGTTCGCTGCACCTCAATCCGGACACTTGGGGTTGGGGCATGCTCTTGGTCATGGGCCTGCTAGCCGTTGCCGGAGGTGGACTGTGGGGCAGCATTCCCGGAGTGCTGAAAGCTCGGTTTGGGGTCAATGAGATCATCACCTCGCTGCTGCTCAACTACGTCGCTGTGGCGTGGGTGGATCAGCATCTTTTTGGGAGTTGGCGTGATCCGGATAGCAACAATTTTCCAATCACCCGAGAATTCGCGGAAGTTGCGCGCTTGCCCTCCTTCGGTGACACTTCTGTTCATTTTGGACTCGTCCTTGCCCTGATTGTGGCCGTTGTGGTCGCGTGGATTCTGCTCAAGACCAAGCTCGGTTTCCAAATTCAACTCACGGGTGACAATCCGGATGCGGCGGGTTATGCGGGCGTGAACAGCCGCCTGTTGATCATCCTTGTTTTCGCGTTCAGCGGCGCGATTGCCGGACTCGCGGGTTTCTCTGAAGTCAGCGGAATTCACTATCGGCTTCAGCAGAACATCTCCATCGGTTATGGCTACACGGGCATCATCGTCGCATGGCTGGCCCGTAACCATCCCCTCGGCATCATCTTGTCCGCACTCTTCATGGCGGTCATCTTTGTGAGCGCAGAAATGCTGCAAATCGAATACGGACTGCCTATCGCGATGGTCTACCTCTACCAAGGGGTGATCCTCTTCACTGTGCTAGGCTCCGAGATTTTCACGGGGTACAAGTTGCGGCTCCGGACGGCGTAAGATGGAATTCCTGACTCAAGCCTTAGTTGCTGCCGTTGAGATGGGGACGCCTCTGCTCTTCGCTACGCTCGGCGGGGTGATCAGCGAACGAGCGGGCGTGATCAATCTCGGCATGGAAGGGTTGCTGCTCGTCGGGGCACTGGTGGCCTTTGTGACCATGTTGGGCACGCAGTCGTACCTCGCAGCTCTCGGGGCCGCCGCGCTTGTCTCCGGAACCGTCACGATGGTGCATGGCCTCGTCTGCCTCGTGCTACGCGCTAACCAGATCGCCTCCGGACTCGCACTCACTTTGTTTGGCACCGGACTGAGCGGACTGTTCGGGGACAAGCTCATCGGCAAAACCATCGAACCGCTGGATAACCATGCGCTGCCCGGGCTCAGTCAAATTCCTCTGATCGGTCCTGCGCTGTTCAACCAGGACGTGCTGGTGTACCTCTCCTACGCTTGCGTGCTGGCCACTTGGTTCATCCTCTACAAATCACGGCTCGGCCTCACGATTCGCTCGATGGGTGAGAATCCGGAGGTCTGTGACACGATGGGCCTCTCCGTGCTGGGCTACCGCTTCTGGTGCCTTGTGGTGGGTGGCATGTTGATCGGATTGGGAGGCGCCTACTTCTCTCTCGCCCTGAACTCGTACTGGGTGGACAACATCACCGCCGGGCGTGGTTGGATTGCGGTCGCGCTCGTGATCTTCGCCTTTTGGCATCCGCTCAAGGCACTAGCAGGTGCGTACCTGTTCGGGTTCGCCATTGCGCTAGAACTGCGGTTGCAGTTGCTCGGAATCGGACTTTCCCCGTATTTTCTCAAGATGCTGCCCTACCTGTTGACCATCCTTGTGCTGACCACGGTGACGATCCGGAATCAGCGTCGGGGCCTTCAGGTGATGCCCGCCGGCTTAGGGCAGGGTTTTGTGCGGGGTGAGACGCACTGAGTCAGTTGCCAGCTATCAGTTGTCAGTGAACAACCAGTCACTAGCCACCAGTGAACCGAAAACCGAAAACCCCATCCTGACTCCTGCATGATTCGACACAGCTATCCGATTCACGTTGGTTGGGGCGATTGCGATCCCGCGCAGATCGTTTTTTACCCCAACTATTTTGCGTGGTTCGACCAAGGGGCACACTTGCTGTTTGACCACTTGGGCCTGCCGATGGGGCAGCTTGCCGATGACTACGGCGTGGTCGGCCTGCCCATTGTGGATGCCAAGGCTAAGTTTCTCAGCCCCTCGAAGTACTGGGATGACATCGAGGTGACAAGCTGGGTCAGCGAAGTCCGGAAGAAAACCCTTGTCGTCTCCCATGAGGTTCACAATACTGGAAAATTAGCAGTCGAGGGTTCCGAGGTTCGGGTCTGGGCGACGGTCCATCCTGATGACTCCAAGCGTCTCAAGGCGTTGCCCATTCCCGAGGCGGTTCGAACTCATCTGCTGCTCACGAAAAAACTCCACGCCGACTCACGTGCTTATTTACGATAATGTCTAAATCATAAGGAGGCAGGAACGCCGCCGCACACGCGGTGCGGCAACGTCGTTCAGGCAGGCTCAAATCACTCACCGGAGTCCGGTGATCTAATCTCCAGCAACCACTTTGGGCAGGTTTCTTTGCAGTTGACTAGTTTGCTCGTCATAG
>PANO01000002.1 GCA_002707655.1 Deltaproteobacteria bacterium | reverse complement strand
ATACTCTGTGCGGCAATCACTCCGACAGAATCACCCATCGAGACTAGGTGTCCACGAGCGAGGTCGCGCCCGTAGCAACGTTTGCAAACCCCATGATCCATGGCGCAGGTCAGCAGGGAGCGGACCATCACCTTTTCCACCCGAAGTTCTTCCACCAAATCCCGCTCGGCTTCGGTGATTTCAGCGCCGGCAGAAATGGCCACCTTGCCTTCCTCATCAAGGACATCCTCCTGAATCACCCGGCCCAGAATCCGATCCCCCAAGCCTTCAATGATCTCTCCGGACTCGATCAGGGAGGTCATCTCAATCCCGTCAAGCGTTCCACAGTCTTCGGTGGTGATCACGCAATCTTGCGCAACGTCCACCAGCCGCCGGGTGAGGTATCCGGAGTTTGCGGTCTTGAGCGCTGTGTCAGCGAGTCCTTTGCGGGCACCGTGGGTGGAGATGAAATACTCCAGAACGTTCAAGCCCTCGCGAAAGTTCGCGTGGATGGGGGTTTCGATGATCTCTCCAGACGGCTTGGCCATCAACCCGCGCATTCCTGCAAGCTGCTTCATCTGCTGGTTAGACCCTCTGGCTCCGGAGTCAGCCATCATGAAGATCGAGTTCACCTTGCTGCCGCCTTCATCGTCTTTAATCTCCTGCTGCAACCCCTGTGACATGCGCTCGGCGATGCGTTCAGTGGTCCGTGCCCAGATGTCAATGACCTGATTGTAGCGTTCACCATCGGTGATCAGTCCATCTTGGTGCTGGGTATTGATTTCATTAACCCGCTCCTGTGCCTCATCGATCAACGCCTGTTTCTCAGGGGGAATCACCATGTCGTCCATGCCGATCGAGAACCCAGCCCATGTCGCGTAGCTGTAGCCGATGCGCTTGAGCTCATCCAGCATCTCCACCGCCTTGACACTCCCGGCAGTACGATAAGCCACGTCCACCAGTTCGCTCATCTGCTTCTTCTTGAGATGGCGGTTGATGAATTCGTAAGGCACCTCCTTCGGAATCACTTGTGAAAGCAGAACCCGGCCCACAGTACTCTCGACCCGCTGGCCGTCCAGCCGCAGGATGATCCGGGCGTGCAAGTCCACCTTGCCATGATCGTAGGCTGCTTGGACTTCGGCTTTGCCTGTGAAAATTTTACCCTCACCCGTCACTCCGGGGCGTTCGCGAGTGATCCAGTACAACCCCAGAACCATGTCCTGTGTGGGCGTCATCACCGGTTTACCGTTGGCCGGGGAGAGGACGTTGTTGGTGGACATCATCAGAATTTTTGCCTCCAACTGTGCCTCCACCGACAGCGGAACATGAACCGCCATCTGGTCGCCATCAAAGTCGGCGTTGAACGCCGTGCAGACCAAGGGGTGGAGTTGAACCGCTTTGCCCTCGATCAAGATCGGTTCAAATGCTTGGATGCCCAAGCGGTGCAAGGTTGGAGCGCGGTTGAGCATGATCGGGTGCTCCCGAACCACATCGTCCAAGATCGACCAAACTTCCGGGAGATCCTCGTCGAGTTTCCGTTTTGCGTTCTTGATGGTGTGCACCTCATCGTGATCAATGATGCGGTGGAAAATGAACGGCTTAAACAGCTCCAGCGCCATGCGTTTGGGGAGTCCACACTGGTGGAGCTTGAGGTTTGGCCCCACGACGATCACCGTCCGTCCGGAATAATCCACGCGCTTACCAAGCAGGTTCTGGCGGAAACGCCCCTGCTTACCCTTGAGCATGTCCGAGAGCGATTTCAACGGGCGCTTGTTGGAACCGACCATCGGACGTCCGCGACGTCCGTTGTCGAAGAGAGCGTCCACTGATTCTTGCAGCATGCGCTTCTCGTTCTTGACAATGATCCCCGGTGCCCGCAGTTCGATGAGCCGCTTGAGCCGGTTGTTACGATGGATAACCCGTCGATAGAGATCGTTGAGGTCGCTCGTCGCAAAACGTCCACCCTCCAAAGGCACCAACGGGCGTAGTTCCGGAGGCAGTACTGGAAGATTCTCCAGAATCATCGCATCAACGGCGTTTCCGGAAGTCAGTAGTGCGGAAATGATTTTTAGGCGTTTGACGAGCCGCTTGCGTTTGGTTTCCGACGCGGTGTTTGCCAAGTCTGTGCGGATGTCTTTGTCCAGTTGGTCCAAGTCCAAGCGGCGTAGCAGGGTCCGAACCGCTTCGGCCCCCATGCCCAACTCCAGATCGGGGTGGAGGTCATTGAGTTCGCGGTACTCTTCTTCCTCAACCAAACTCCGGCGCTCCAAATCGGAGCTTCCGGGGCTTAGAACGACGTAGGCGTCAAAGTAGAGCACGCGCTCCAGATCCCGCAGGCTCATCTCCAGCAGCGTGGCAATGCGACTGGGCACTCCTTTGAGAAACCAGACATGCGAAATGGGTGTGGCGAGCTTGATGTTGCCCATGCGGTCACGTCGCACCTTGGACTCGATCACCTCAACCCCGCACTTCTCACAGGTGACACCCCGGTGCTTCATGCGCTTGTACTTGCCGCAGATGCACTCGTAATCGTGGACTGGACCAAAGATTTTTCCGCAGAACAGACCGTCCCGTTCAGGCTTGAAGGTGCGGTAATTAATGGTTTCGGAGGTTTTCACCTCTCCGAAGGACCATTCACCCACATCGTCCGACGTGGCAATCTTGATGCGCACGGCAGAGTAATTCTTCGGGTCATCAGCAACTTCAAACAGACTTCTAAGCGACATGTTTGGCTCCTATGTGAGGGAGAGTGTCAACTAATCGTACTCCCGGCTCTCCAAGCCTGATCCTTCGGGGAGCCGGTGTTTCGTTACGCTTCGACTTCTTCCGGAGTACTCTCCGGTGCTTCGGCAACAGCGGGGACTTCCGCAACTGTTTTCGTTTCCGCAGGGGCTTCCACGGATCCTCCAGTTTCCAAGTCCTCCGGCTCATCGGTTTCTTGCAGAAGTTCGATGTTGAGATAGAGACTCTTGAGTTCACTGATCAGCACCTTGAAGGATTCCGGAAGTCCGGTTTCCATCTGGTGACGGCCCTTGACGATGTTCTCGTAAATCTTGTTCCGCCCGTACACATCGTCGGACTTGACGGTGAGCAGTTCCTGAAGCGTGTGGGCGGCCCCGTAGGCTTCCAGAGCCCAGACCTCCATCTCCCCGAAACGCTGTCCGCCGAACTGCGCCTTGCCGCCGAGCGGTTGTTGCGTCACCAGCGAGTACGGCCCCGTGGAGCGGGCGTGAATCTTCTCGTCCACCAAGTGGTGCAGTTTGAGGATGTAGGCGTAGCCGACAGTCACTTTCTGAGCAAAGCGCTCACCCGTCATGCCATCGTTCAACCACACCTGCCCGGACTTGGGCAAGCTGGCCAGTGCGGCCATCCGATGGATATCCGATTCCGCAGCCCCGTCAAACACCGGAGTGGCCATCGAGACGCCCAAGCGGTTTTTGCGGGCGAACTCCAGAAAGGCATCATCATCTAAACTCTTGAGATGTTCCCGAACCACCTTCGATTCGTAGATCTTGTCCAGAAACTCCCGGAGTTGTTGGATCGGTTGCTGCTCGTCCAGCAGTGCCTGAATCTGGTCGCCCAGTCCCTTGGCGACACGGCCAAGGTGGGTCTCCAGCACCTGCCCAACGTTCATCCGGGAAGGCACTCCGAGTGGATTAAGCACGATGTCGATTGGTGAACCATCTTCCATGTAGGGCATATTCTCCATCGGCTGGATGGTCGAAACCACCCCCTTGTTGCCGTGACGCCCAGCCATCTTGTCGCCCACGGAGAGCTTGCGCTTGATGGCGATGTAGACCTTGATCATCCGGATCACGCCCGGAGGCAGATCGTCTCCCTTGGAGACCTTCTCGCAGCGGTCCTGATAGACGTTCTCCAGCAAGTACACCTGCTGAAGCGCGTTGTACACCAAGATCGAAACCTTGCCGTTGGTCTCAGGAACACTGACCTCAAAGTTCTTCCAACTTTCATTCAGCGGCAGGCTTTCCAGCAGTGCCTGTGTGATCTCAGTATTACGCTTGTAAAGCGTTTCACCCTGCAAGTTCACAAAATCCTTCGCCAGTTGCTGCCCTGTAGCAATCGCGAAGATGCGCTTGACGAGGTTACTCCGGACGATGCGGATTTCGTCACGATGGTCCTTCCCGTACTTGTCGAGCAGATCCCGCTCAATCTGGCGGGTGCGCTCATCGCGCTCCACACCCTCGCGGTTGAAGACCACCACATCAGTCACCACCCCTTCCATGCCCTGAGGCACACGCAGGGAGGAGTCCCGAACATCCCCAGCCTTCTCACCAAAGATCGCGCGCAGTAGTTTTTCTTCCGGGTTGAGTTGCGTCTCGCCCTTCGGGGTGATCTTTCCGATGAGAATGTCTCCCGTTCGGACCGTTGTACCAATCTGAATAATCCCGCTCTCGTCGAGGTAACTCAAAGCGTCCTCGCTGACGTTTGGAAGGTCGCGAGTGACCTCCTCCTTACCCAGCTTAGTGTCGCGGGCAACCATGTCTAGCACATCGATATGGACCGAGGTGTAGCGATCCTCGTGGAGCATGCGCTCCGAGACCATGATCGAGTCCTCGAAGTTGTAGCCGTGCCACGGCATGAACGCAATCAGCACGTTCTGACCCAGCGCCAGTTCTCCGGATTCCGTGCTGGCACCATCGGCGATCGCATCCCCTTTGCGCACATAGTCACCCTTGCGGATGATCGGACGCTGGTTGATGCAGGTGTTCTGGTTGGAGCGGCGGTACTTCGTGAGATGGTAGATGTCCACGTTCGCAGGGATGACCGTATCCTCGCTGGTGAGGTCCACATCCGCCTGAATCACGATGCGGCCTGCGTCCACGCTGTCCACCAGCCCGGAGCGCTTGGCCACCACGCAGGTTCCGGAATCAATCGCAGCCTGATGCTCCACGCCGGTCCCGACCAGCGGGGAAGTCGGACGCACCAGTGGCACCCCTTGGCGCTGCATGTTCGATCCCATCAGTGCACGGTTCGCGTCATCATGCTCCAAGAAGGGAATGAGCGATGCCGCCACCGAAACCAACTGGGTGGGAGCCACGTCAATGTAGTCCACTTCCTCGCGGGGTACTCCCATAAATTCGCTGCCCAAGCGGGATGAGACAAATTCCTCAACCAGCCCCCCGTTCTCGTCAACTGTCGAGTTCGCTTGCGCAATCCGGAACTTGTCCTCCTCAATCGCGGAGAGGTACTCCACCTGATCTGTCAGCCGGCCGTCCTCAATCTTGCGGTAGGGCGTTTCGATGAACCCGAAATCGTTGACCCGGGCAAAGGTCGCTAGCGAGGCGATCAGGCCGATATTCGGGCCTTCCGGTGTCTCGATGGGGCAGATGCGCCCATAATGCGAGGAGTGAACATCCCGGACATCAAAACCTGCACGCTCACGAGTCAGGCCCCCCGGGCCCAAAGCACTGAGACGTCGCTTGTGCGTGATCTCGGAGAGCGGGTTCGTCTGGTCCATGAACTGCGAAAGCTGACTGCTACCAAAGAACTCGTGAATTGCCCCAGCCACCGGCTTGGCGTTTACAATGTCATGCAGCATCATCGTTTCCGTGTCCTGCAACGACATGCGCTCCTTGATCGTGCGTTCCATCCGCACCAGACCAATCCGGAACTGCGTTTCCAGCAATTCGCCAACGCTGCGCACCCGGCGGTTGCCGAGATGGTCAATATCGTCAACGAAACGCTGTGGATTCCCTTCCTTGAGTTCCAGCAGGTACTTCACGGTCAGCAGAATATCCTCATGTGTTAGGACCAACTGCTCAAGGGGGTAGTCCTGTCCCAGTTTCTTGTTGATCTTGAGGCGGCCCACTTTGGAGAGGCTATAGCGCTCTTCATTGAAGAAGAAGTTCTGAAGCATCGTCTTCGCGGCTTCCAGGGTCGGTGGATCGCCCGGTTTCATCTTTTTGTAAACCTCGATGAGCGCCTGTTCTGGGGAGGTGGTCTTGTCCAACTCCATTGTTGCCCGGAGGCTCGGCCCAATCAGTTGCGGAGCCATGTGCAGCACCTCAAACTCGCGGATGCCCTGTTCCAGCAACGTGTCCAGCAGTTCCTTGGAAATGGGCGTGTTGCACTTCGCAACCAGTTGCTCGCCCTGCATAATTGTGCGGGCCAAAATGCGCTCGGTCAATTCTGCATAGGTGCAGGGAACCTGCGTGACTCCAGCTTTTTCGAGCTTGGCAACCAAGCGTTTGTTGATGCGCTGGTTCGGCTTGACGAGGATCTCCCCGGATTCCGGATCAGTGATGGGGAGTTGAACCCGCTGATCCAGCATGAGTGCCGAGTTGAAGGCGCGCTGGAAGGTCATGGATTCAAGCACATCCCCAGACTGCGCGTCCCCCAGATTGATGGTTTCAAAGGAATAGAAATATTCCAGAATCTGCTCTTCCGTCATTCCGAGTGCCATCAGCAAGACGGTCGCCGGGAACTTGCGGCGGCGGTCAATGCGCACATAGAGGAAGTCCTTGGCATCAAACTCAAAGTCCAGCCACGAACCACGTTGTGGGATGAGCCGTGCAGAGTAAAGCACCCTTCCGCTCACGCCCTTGCCCTTGTCGTGGGTGAAGAAGGCGCCAGGACTCTTGTGCATCTGACTGACAATGACCCGCTCCGTGCCGTTGATGATGAAAGAGCCGGTCGATGTCATCAGCGGAATTTCGCCGAGGTAAATATCCTGTTCCTTGATGTCTCGGATGTGCTTGGTCTCCGAGCCTTCTTCCTTCTCCCAGATAATCAGGCGCAGGGCCACACGGACCGGGCAGGCGAAGGTCACGCCACGCACTCGGCATTCCTCCACATCATACTTGGGGTCGCCGAGGCGGTAGTGAACGTACTCCAGCGTCGAAGAGCCGCTGAAGTCGGAGATCGGGAAGATCGAGCGGAAAACCGCTTCCAGTCCCTCTTTCCCACGCTGATCCGGGGGGACATCGCGCTGAAGGAAGCGCCCGTAGGAATCCTTCTGAATCTGAAGCAGATCCGGCACGTCCAAAGGTGCAGTGATTGCGCCGAAGGATTTGCGGACGCGATGCCGGTTTTTCAACACAGACATGAGGACACCTTTCCGTTAGGGTTCAGATTCCCCGCCACATGGCAGCGGGATGCAGGTCGCGGAAAATCCGCCAGAAAATTAGGAAGCGCAAGGAGCGATGCTTCGCCCGGCGTTCCCCACAACACAAGAGAATTCCAAGGGTCAACTCCTAGAATCAAAGATCGCAAAAAGCCCGGAGCTTGATGCATGAGCGGGTGACTTCTGAAAGTTTTTCTGCACTCCAAGAGGGTGGAGGGAGGGGCAAAATCCGAGTTCTATAGGAACAGAACCAACAGGAAGGAGAAGTCTGGATGCCGTATGCATAGAGGAGGGCTAAAGTCTGCTTGGAGCAAGAGCAGCAAGAAACTCTAATAAACAGTTGAGAATACCGGAAGACAGACAGACTGTCAATCAAAAAATTTCAACGAACTCTATTTAGTTGCTGTTCAGGGGAAAACCGGGATGCAGGTTACAGAACTCCAGCGAGGAGTTTCCGGGCAGGTAGGGGTAGGGCAGGGTGTCTGGACAGTTCCGGGTGGCCAGTTGTCCGGAAACGGAACAGGTGGAACGCATGATGTGGTTGGGCGGCGGCGGCAGTTTCCTTTGGGGCAACGTGTCCAGCGCCCCGCGCATGAAGCGGTGCCAGAGCAGCGCCGGGGTGCGCCCGCCGCTTTCTCCGGGCATCGGCTGGTTGTCGTCGGTTCCCACCCAAACCCCAGCGACCAATTCTGGGGTGAACCCGACAAACCAAGCATCACGGGACGCAGTGTTTGTGCCGGTCTTGCCGCCAATTGGCCGATCCGGGTTTTCCCAGCCTGCCCGGCGTCCGGTGCCCCGCTTCACCACGTTTTCCAGCATCCAGCGCATCCGGAACGCCGTCCACTCACTCAGTACGGTTTTGGGTTCGGTTGGCTGATATTCGTAGAGCACACGTCCGGAGGTCTCCTCAATGCGGGTGATGAAGACAGGCTTGGCGTAGCGCCCGGCGTTGACGAAGGGGGCGTAGGCCGCCGTCAATTGCAGCAGCGAAACTCCGGAGCAACCCAGTGCGATACACAACCCCATTTCGCTCCGGATCGTGATCCCGTGCTTTTGCGCCTGCCGCGTGACCTGATGGATGCCAAGATCATGCAGCACCTGCACCGCGACGGTGTTGACGGAGCGCTCAAACGCCTTTGCCAGCGTCATGTAGTCCTCGTGGTACGGTTCCCCAAATTGGTTCGTCAGGGTGCGCTCTCCGCCATATTGGTCGTCCGCATTGCGCGGGGCGTATACGGTGAGTTCGCCCTCGCTGGTCTCGCCCTCAAAATACACGGGCTGGTCAAGGTAGGAAGTCTGTGGCACAAAGCTGCGCTCCAGTGCTGTTGCATAGAGCAGGGGCTTGAAGGCCGAACCGGGTTGCCGATTGGCCATCACCGCACGATCGAACTGCGAGGTCCAGTAATTCTTGCCACCCACCAACGCCCGGACCTTCCCGGTATGCGGTTCCAGACTCACAAACGCGACCTGCTCCGGACGTTGCTGCTTCTCAAAGAACTCTTGGTAAATCACTGCTTCCGCCACACGTTGCACCTTAGGATCGAGCGTGGTGTACACTCGGAAGCCCTCGCCAAAAATCTCATCGATCTTATGCCGTTTGCGCAACAAACGCACAACGTGCTGGGCAAAGTACGCGCCCAACTCTCCGGAACGCTTGGGGAGCCGCATGCGGACGGGCGAGGCCAGTGCCTTTTGCACCTCCTCTGCTGCAACCCACCCCAACTCCTGCAAGTGCGCCAGCACCAGGCGGCGGCGGTTCAGCAATTCCTGCAACGCTTCCGGAGGGAAATGCGTGGCCTTCGCCGAGAGCGAATCCGGAATCCGGAGGTAGGCCTCCGGTTTTTTGATCAGACTCGCCAGCAAAGACGCTTCGGCCAACCCCAATGCGCTGGCTTTCTGGCCAAAGTAGGTCCGTGCTGCCTGCTCGATCCCGTAGTTGCCGTGCCCAAAATAGATGGTGTTGAGGTAGTGTTCGAGGATTTGCGACTTGGAGAACTTCAACTCCAGAGAGATGGCGATTCCGGCTTCCCGGATTTTCCGGGTCAGGGTTTTTTCCGGTGTCAGCAGGGTCAGCTTGACGAGTTGCTGAGTGATCGTACTTGCTCCCTGACGCCAGCCACCTTCCAGTAAATCCGTCCACAACGCAGAGAGGATGCGCCGCGTGTCCACCCCGCGATGCTGAAAAAAACGGGTGTCCTCCGCCGCCAAAACGCTGAGTTGCAGCGGACGACTGATCTTTTGAAGAGAAACAACCAGTCGATTTTCACCGCGATGAAAAGAGTGAAACTGCTGGCCGTTTCGGTCGTAAAGGATGGTATTGGATTCAATCCCGCCGATGGCTTTGCGGAAATCGAGGATCGCCTCTTGATAAGTCAACAAAAAGGCGATGCCCAGTCCGAGCATCAACAGGATGGGAATGCCGAGGGATCCCAAGATGAGAGTCCATCCGAGACGNCTCATGCCATCCGTTCAAATTGCAGGTGAGNNCNGACCTGTGCCGCTCCACATGGGAGCGGCAGTCCCGAGGATNCCGGNAAAAAACTCCGGGNGTGCTTAATCGTCGCGGNCCAGCCCAAGGATACTGAGCAGGGCGACGAAGAGGTTGAGGACGTCAAGGTAGAGCGCAAGCGTGGCGCTAACGTGTTGGTCTGTGCTGTAGTTGCGCAGAATGTTGGAGGTGTCATAGAGGATGAACCCGCTGAAGAGGAACACCACTGCACCGGAGATCATGAACTGCCCCATCGGACTTTGGAAGACCAACGCATTCAGCAGGCCACCGACAACCACGATGATCAGTCCGGTGAACAAGAACCCGGACATGAAGCTGAAGTCTTTGCGTGAGAAGACGACATAGAGCGTCAGGGCCGTGAAGATCAGCGCCGTCAGCAAGAAGGCCTCGGTGATGATGTGGCTACGTCCGGCCATCACATACATCGCCAGCACTGGCCCAAGGGTCAGTCCGGAGACGGTCGTGAAACTGAACAACGCGACCATGTTCAGACCTGGCTTCTGCGCGGCATAGGACGCAAAGAAGATGAGGCCGATCTGGGCAATGAACAGCAGGAAGATGTTCGGGGCCACCACTTGAAACAGTGGGCCTGCACCCATGTAGGCTCCGATGGCGGCCGTGAACAGCGAGGCGGCGAGTAGACCATAGACCTTCTTGAGGAAGGCCAAACGATCTTGCACAGCAACGGATGCGACTGGGACCGCTCCATACGCCAAGGTGTTTTGAGGACTCAGTTGNAACATAACCCTCCTAGAGAAGAGATTGATTGCAAGAAAAACGTGACGAACACGCACTCTAGATTCAGCATACAGGATTTGTTCCGCTGTGTAAAACACGAACCCTGCAACTGTTTGGCTCAGGTGCCGCTGTAGGCCAGATAAGACTTCAAGAACAAGACCACCCGCCCCGACACCTTGGGCCCGCGCCGAAAGAAGAACTGCTGGGCGATCGTGTAGCGCTCCAGTTCAACCTTGCCGGACTCGTTGAGTTCCCCGTCTTCATCGCGGATCGCAGTGGTCCGCACCTCCTGCACCCGCACCGGTTCATCAAAATTCACGGCCTCGATATCTGGAACCAGCCGGGACGCAAGTAGGCTCAGGGGCAGATCGTAGAGGGTTTCTGCGAAGAAGAACGCCGCATAACGGGCCGCTCCGTCCACCTCCTCGTCCGAGCGTTCAACGATCCAGGCGAGCAAATCCTTGCGGAGTTGCGCCACCTCCGCCTGTGCAATTCCAGTGTCTTCAAGCAGAATTTCCTGCTGGTTCAAGTAGCGTTCCACCTTCTTGCGCAGGTACGCAAACAGCCCACCCTGCTTGAGGAAGAAGGGGTGGTTGAGGAAGTGTTTCTCGAAATCCCGGACCACCTGCCGTCCCANNTGAATCTGATCCAGCACCTCCTTCGCATCCCCGGACAGTTTCAGGTCGGCAGAAAGGCGTTCCGTAAGCAGTTTCAGTTCCTTCTGCTCGTTCGCCAACTCCCGTAACTGCTGAAGTTCTTCCGCAGTAATCAGCGGTTCCGGCGGCGACGGCTCGGTTGCAACGTGGCTGAGTTCCGTTTGCAGCGGATCCGGGCGGTCCTGAAGATAGAGGAAGGCGAGGACACAGGTGGAGGCGAAAAAGATGAGGGTGAGTAGCGGGAAAAGTACCCGTGGGTTCATGTCGCCTCCAAAGCGATGGAGAAAAGAGCGTGGGGCCTTAACGCATCCGGGCTTGGATGCGCAACGGCAAAGCATTGAGCCGGATGAAGCCGATCGCGTCACGAGGATCATAGGCCCCCTGATCGGCCTCCATGGTCGCCATGTCCTCGTCGTAGAGGCTGTTCGGCGACTTACGGCCTGTCACCATACAGTTCCCCTTGTAGAGTTGCAAACGCACGGTTCCAGAAACACGATTCTGCGTCTTACGGCCCATCTCTAGCAGCACCTCCATTTCTGGGGAAAACCAGAACCCATTGTACGCCAGTTGCGCAAAGCGCGGCATCAGCGTGTCCTTGAGGTTAATGACCCCACGATCGAGGGTGATGGATTCCATCGCACGATGCGCAGTGTGCAGGATCGTCCCTCCCGGAGTTTCGTACACCCCCCGGTTTTTCATGCCGACAAAGCGCGACTCCACCATGTCAATCCGCCCAATGCCGTGGCGTCCGCCAATCTCGTTAAGCGTGGTCAGCAAAGCAGCAGGAGACAGTGCCTCACCATCGACGGCGACCGGGATTCCGGATGCAAACTCAACAAGCAGTTCCTGCGCTTCGTCCGGAGCGTTCTGCGGCGCTTGCGAGAACTCGAACATCTCTTCCAGCGGCGCCTGCCACGGGTCTTCCAGCATTCCGGATTCAAAGCTGATGTGCATGAGATTCTCATCGGAACTCCACGGCTGCTCGGTGGTGGCTTTGACCGGAATGCCGTGTTCTTTGGCGTAAGCGATCAGTTCCGTGCGTCCGGGATAGCGCTGGTAGAACTCCGGAATCTTCCACGGTGCGACAATCTCAATGTCCGGTTTGAGCGCGTAGTAGCCCAACTCAAAGCGCACCTGATCGTTGCCCTTGCCGGTGGCTCCGTGGCTGACGGCGACGGCCCCTTCGCGCACCGCGCATTCGATTTGCTTCTTGGAGATCAGGGGACGAGCGAGCGACGTGCCAAGCAGGTAAGTGCCCTCGTAGATCGCGTTCCACTGAAGCGCAGGAAAGACGTATTCCCGCACAAACTCCTCCTGCACATTTTCCACCAATACCTTGCTGGCCCCGGCGGTTGCACCCTTGCGGCGGATTTCGTCCAAATCGTCCACCTTCTGCCCCAAATCGAGGCAGAGTGCCACCACGTCGTAGCCCTGCGTGGTCAGCCAGTGCAAAATCACGGAGGTGTCCAACCCCCCGGAATAGGCGAGTACCAGTTTGCCCTTTTTCATGGAATCCTCGGAGTAGACAGGTTCAGGAGGCTTGTGAAACTTGGTAGTCTTCCGCGACCGGTTCGTAGCCGTCAAGCCGCACCACGTTCTTGGCGATCGGCCCCTTGTGTCCGACCGAGGCTTCAAACTCAACGCGCTCGTCCTTGTTAAGGAAACGGAATCCGTTTTGCTGGATCTCAGACTGGTGCACAAAGAAATCCTGTCCCCCGTCCTGTTCGATGAAACCGAATCCCTTGCTGGGGTTGAACCACTTCACAAAACCCTTCAACCTTGCTCCGGTTTCCACATCGGGGACTGAGAGGCGGGGTACGCGCTGCAACCGCGCAACGACGAGCACACTCACTAGCGCCAGTGCCGCCAGCAGGTAAAGGACCGGAGTTGAGAGCGTAAGTGCTGCGGGGCTAACCTCCTGAAAATGGATGAGGTAAAGCAGACTCAGCACCATTGCGGCAAGCCCCGCAACGATGCCCGTTACAATCGAATTTCGCATTGATCAACCTATTTGTAAAAATCATTTTTCAAANCTCTTGTTCTGCCAACCAGCGTTCGGCATCAATTGCCGCCATGCANCCCGTTCCGGCTGCGGTCACGGCTTGCCGATAGGTGGGATCCGCCACATCCCCTGCCGCAAAGACTCCTGACACNGAGGTGAAGGTCGTTCCCGGNCNGACCTCAAGGTAGCCATTTCNGTCCATGGCAAGCTGGCCTGCAAACANCTTGGTGTTGGGCGTGTGCCCGATGGCGACGAACAGGCCGGTGAACTCATGCTCTGCCACTGCGTTCGTCTCCAGATTTTTGACCCGCACCCCCGCCATCCCGGAATCGTCTCCCAAAACCTCCTCAACGGCGGAGTTCCAGAAAAACCGGATTTTCTCATGCTTGAACGCCCGCTCTTGCATGATCCGGCTCGCCCGGAGGGTGTCCCGACGGTGAAACACTGTCACGCTGCGGCAGAGGTTGGCGAGGTAGAGGGCTTCCTCCATCGCCGTATCCCCACCACCCACNACGGCGACATCCTGATTGCGGAAGAAAAAACCATCACAGGTCGCGCACGCCGAGACGCCGCGTCCATTAAACTGCTGCTCGGACTCCAGNCCAAGCCANCGCGCCGAAGCTCCGGTGGCGATGATGAGGGTTTCACANGTCAGCGACTCCTCATTGGACTGCTCCAGCCGAAACGGCCGCTGGGACAGATCGACGGAAACCACATCGCCATTGATAAACTTGGTGTCGAAGCGTCTGGCTTGCGCCATGAACTGGTCCATCATCTNNGGACCTTGCACTCCCTCCGGATAGCCCGGATAGTTCTCCACATCGGTGGTGATCATCAACTGCCCACCCGGTTCGTTGCCGGAAACCAACACCGGACTCAGGTTAGCCCGCGCTNCGTAAATGGCAGCGGTCAACCCGGCAGGGCCGGAACCAAGAATGATCACACGGTGATGCCGAGTACCCATGTTAAAGTAAGCGCAGAAACTATNCCAACACAGCGATCTTCCTTCACACAAAAGGAAACGCCATACTGCTGAAATAAAAAGATTTTTCCAGGAAACTGGACCGTTCCAGATAGTGTCATCATCCCCGGAGGACAAAATACAATCAAGCGGAATCGGTGGCAGTTCTGTGCAATGAACTCCAAACGGTGAATCAAGCTCCCGGCTTTTCCGGCAGTGTGCTTTGCGCAATGGTTTGGTCCAGCGTCTCAAAGTCGTGGTAGCCAATCAGGTCGTACAACTCCGTCCGGGTCTGCATCCGGTTCAGCCAGCCGCGAGCCTCTCCGGATTCGGCGAGATCTGCGTAAAATGCCTCCACCGCTTTCATCGCCACGCGCAGGGACGACGCGGGCCAAATCACCAGCTTGACACCAAGTTCGGCAAACTCATCGGCAGTGCGGTACGGAGTGCGTCCAAACTCAGTCATGTTNGCCAGAATCGGAACACGCAGTTCGTTGGCAAACGTCCGGAACTGCTCCGCCTCGGTGAGGGCTTCCGGAAAAATGATGTCGGCTCCAGCATCCTCGTACAGCTTCACCCGCCTCATGGCATCCTCCACACTGTCTGCCGCCGCATCGGTGCGGGCCACGATACGAAGGTGCGTTCGAGCTTTGCAGGCGGCGGCTACTTTGNGGGCCATTTCTTCCGCAGGAACGAGTCGTTTGTCGCTGAGGTGTCCACACTTTTTGGGCAGCACCTGATCCTCAAGCTGCACCGCCGCNGCGCCTGCAACTTCCAGTTCCCGGACCAGCCGCATCACGTTAAGCGNTTCACCATAACCCGTNTCAGCATCCACAATGATCGGCAGCCCTGTGGCTCGGTAAATTGAGCGCACCGCTGCGCAAAGTTCCTCCTGCGTCATCACTCCCAAATCGGGCAGACCGAGCGATGCCGAGAGTGCTGCCCCTGAGAGATAGAGGGCATTNAAACCCGCTCGCTTTGCAAGCAGCCCACAAAGCGCGTTGTGTGCTCCCGGTGTGCGGAGAATTCCCGGACGCGCCAATAATTCCGCTAACCGATCTCCGGGGTGTTTGTCCGCAACGCTGTTCCCTTCCAGCCAAGTCATTTCGAATTCACCATTCCAGAGTGTTCAGGGAAATCNCCAGCAGCGCNCGACGCTTGAGCCACGGGCTGGGACGGTAGCGAGGATCACCATAGAATGTGTGCATCGCCTCCAAAATTGCCAGAATACGCTGCGGCCCCACGAAATCCCCCAAGTCGAGCGGCCCCTGCGGATAACCGAGTCCGAGCCGGACGGCTTGGTTGATGTCCTCTGGAGTGGCGATGCGCTGCTGGGCGATGTCCGAGGCGATGTTGACGATCATCGCCACAATGCGTTGCGCCACGAATCCGGGGCTGTCTCGAACCACCGTGACCGCGCCGCCATTCTGCGCGAACAACGCATGGGCTTGATTCCGGTATTCCGAACGCAGCGTCGGTGCGCCCATCAACGTGCAGCGCCCCTTGAAGCCAAACAGCACATCCACTGCAACCGTACGCTCCGGAGCGAGTGACTGAGCGAGTGCGGTAGTGGTGGTGTCTGCGCCAAGCGGTGTNACGAGGCACAGAGCCTCATCGGAAGGGCACTCTCCGGATTCCGGAGCCACACCGATTTTTCCGAGAAATTCCCGCACGAGTACCACACCTTCCGGATTTTCCGGGCTGACCCAAACCGATCCGCCTGTGAACTCCGGTGCANGCGTTTCCGGAAGCGCTTCCTGCTGTCCGTCCCGATAGCGGTAAAAACCCTCGCCCACCTTGCGGCCCAGCACCCCCGCCGCAAACCGCCGTGCGGCAAGCGGTGTGGGACGAAAGCGTGGTTCCTGAAAAAACTGCCCGTAAATCTGCTCCATCACGGGCACCGAAACATCGAGACCCGTGAGATCCAACAACTCAAACGGTCCCATCCGGAAGCCCGCCACCTCGCGCATCACACGATCCACGTCCACTGGTTCGGCGATGCTCTCCTGAAGAATGCGCAAACCCTCAGTAAACAATCCACGGCCTGCATGGTTGACGAGGAATCCGGGCGAGTCCTCCGCAATCACCGGGGTGTGCCCGAATTGCTTGGCGTAGGCAGACAGCCGCTCGATCACCGCAGCCGAAGTGCGCTGGGCGCGAACCACTTCCACCACGCGCATTAGTGGGGCGGGATTGAAGAAGTGGTAGCCCGCCACCCGCTCCGGACGCTCGCACGTCGCGGCAATGCGTGTCACCGAAAGCGAACTCGTGTTCGTCGCCAGCACGCACTCCGGCGAGACCACGGATTCCAGTGTCCGGAAAAGTTGCTGCTTGATTTCCAGATTCTCGACAATCGCCTCCACCACCAAATCAGCATCGGCGCAGGCTTCCAAAGTCTCCGCCACTGTGACACGAGCAATCGCCTGTTCGGCGTCCTCGGTCGCCATGC
>PANO01000001.1 GCA_002707655.1 Deltaproteobacteria bacterium | reverse complement strand
AACGAAAACGTCATCTTCAAGCACCACTTTGAGCGCAATTTCAAGCGCAAGCCCAACCAAATCCCCCTGCCGATTTCCAAAAGCCTCTGCATTCCCCGCTCGCTGATTCTCATTTCCTTCAACCCCAAGTCTGGGAAGTGGAAGTTTCTCTCGGTCCTCAGCCGACGTGAGGCGTGGGCCTCTGGAAGAACCGACGGTTCAAACGCGATGATCATGTTCGAGGAAGAGCTGGTTCAAGGGGTGGCCCGCTGCGTCTTCAGCGGTTACGTTGGATACAAGGCCCCTCGGATCACGGCGTGGCAAAAGGAAGCGGCCAAGTCCAGCACCAAGGTCAGCGGCAATCCTTTCACGCAAGATGACGTGCAGGTACTGGCGCAGGAAATCCACGACTTCTTCCCACCCCACCAACTGCGCCCCCAGGAACTGCTGGAGCACCTGCACTACGTCGAGGACGTGATGATGGTCTGCAACGTCAACGAGTTCCTCTCGGTGTCTCTCATCGTGCGTGACAATTTGGGGGATGTCTTTGTCACGGATTTTGACCTGGAGAGCATCCCCATCGACTTTTTCGAGAAGCCGAACAGCGATGNGGATCACAAGGTNCANGTGTTCTTNCTCCGGCTNCAGACGGNGGGGGCGCGGGAACGCTTCCGNCACACCTTGGAANTGCTGGGAGCNCCGCTGCATCCCGATCNNCCACCGCACTTCCGNATTTGGGTGAACCCCAAGAATTTTNCNATGNCNATGTCNCCCAAGTNCCNGGGGATCTACCTCAANGGCATTGCCCAGCGGCTTTGGCCAGCGGAGGGCGAGCATGTGCCGTGGCAAAAGGACGNGCTTCCGGANNNGATNGCATCCTTNGATNCCATCGGGCANCAAGCGATTGACGCCTTNCATGANNANCGGGAGGTCATGCGCAAAAAACGAGANGNCCATGCNGCAAAAGCCCGNGCCCTCGCNCGCAAGTACATGGACAAAATCGAACGCGAAAANGNGGANCGNGAACGCAGGTTGATGGAGTANNATGGCCACTGCCGGGCCNNCAAAACCNNCCGNNTTCGCTCGTGTGCTGGAGGTGCTGGACACCGACCCTCCGGAACTGTTGCTGCTCATCGAGGATCAAGTCCGCCAATACCCTGCGCCACAAACGCCTCCCCCTCCTCCGGGAACGCTGCTTCCCCTTGACCAGTTCGGGAAATCGACTCCTNCCGGCAAAGGGGGGCAGGGGGGATTTTTGCTGGCNAATTCGGACTCCGGAACGCCCGGACACTTGGGTGCAGATGCGCTCCGCTGGCGAAGCTTGGGGCACGCTCCAAGCCGCATGGCCCTGCTGCGTTTCCGGCAGCAGATGCTCCGGGAACTGCGGGCATGGTTTGACGAGCGGGATTTTCTGGAGGTGGAAACCCCGCTGCTCGTGTCTGCACCCAGCCCGGAGGCGCAGTTCCAGCCCTTTGCCGTCACGGTCGAAGGCGCATCCGAGCCTGCCGGATTTCTGATCACCTCTCCCGAATTCCAGATGAAGCGGATGCTCGTGGGCGGTTTTCCTCGCATCTACCAAATCTGCCGCTGCTTCCGGGGGTTGGAGTCGGGCCAGCGGCACAATCCCGAATTTTCCATGCTGGAGTGGTATCGGGCGGGTGGAACGGTCGAGGACTTGGTGCAGGATGTGGAGGGCTTTATTTCTGCGCTCCAGCATACGGTTTCCGGGTTGCGCGGCATCACTCCACCACGCTTGCCCAAACCACCGTGGCACTGGATCACCGTGCAGGAGTTGTTCTGGCAGCATTTCCAACTGGACTTGGATGAACTTCCGGACGCTGCACGGCTTCGAGAAGCCGCCGTGGTCCAAGGATATGCGGATTGCTTGGCAGGTGCAGAGAGCTACGACGATGTGTTTTTTCGACTTTGGGATCGGCTGGAGCCGGAACTCGGACACGAGGGGCCGCTTTTCGTTCATGCGTGGCCCCTGCCGCTCGCCAGCCTCGCCCGTGAACTTCCTGATCTTCCGGGTTATGCCGATCGGCTGGAACTCTATGTTGACGGTTTGGAACTCGCCAACGGCTTCGGCGAACTCACCGATCCTGCCGAACAGCGCCGACGCTTCGAGAGCGACCTCAAGAACCGCACAGCCTCCGGGCGCGCTGCCGTGCCCTTGGACAAGGCTTTTCTCGACAGCCTTGAGGAGGCCATGCCTCCGGCGGCAGGCATGGCGCTGGGGATCGAACGCTTATTGATGTGGCTGTCCGGAACTCAGGACATTCGGGAGGTGCTGGCCTTTGCGTGGGGTGAACGTTGAATCTCAACCCTTGGCTTCCACGAGGTGATCGCGGACGAGGCCGAAAAATTCGCTGGGGGTTTTCTCCGGATTGGGGTAGCGCCAGCCGAGGTGCGTGTTACACACGGAGCAGTTGAGGATGACCCACGGGTAGCCCGGAAACCAGGTGTTCTCCCAGATTTCNGGAGAGCAGTCCGAGACGGACTGGCACTGAGTGAGGGTGAGAATGGTGAAGAGGATGCCAACAGGGTTTTGGAACACTCGGTAGGGTGAGGCGCCGTCTACGCTGATGAGGTGCCGGTGGTCGGCAATGGGGGTGTGACAGTCCTTGCACAGCCAGCGGATTGAACCGCCCTGCTTGCGCTCCTTGAGGTGCTGTGTGGACTCGGTTGGCAGGAGGTCCAGCAGCATGGTTCCTCAATCGATGACGATCACCACCCTCGCTTCGCGCAGGAAGTTGAGATGCTTGGCGATTTTCCGCAAGGCCGAGGCCGTGTCGTTGCCGAGTACGAGATCGGTGCGGTTTGCTCCTGACGCCCCAACCGCCTGAACCACCAGCGGATTGGGCTGCACCCGGTCGTTGCCCCGAGCCTGGTCGATGGTTTTGACGTAGCCCGCCATGCCGTGCTTTTGTACGAACTCCTGAGCGACATACGCGGAACCATAAAGTTCCACGCCGTCCTCGTCCACAATCTTCGGGGACATCGCCGGTTGCACATCCGTGCCTCGGGCATCAACCACGAGTCCAGAATAAACCTGGTTGTGGTCAATGCGGTTGCTCGGTTGCACGGTGTTGACGGGAGCCGGGATTTCCTGCGGAGGCCCAGCTTGGGGGGTGGCGTACAACTCTTGGGGAATGGTCTCCCGGAGTGACGCTTCCATGCGGATACGAACGCTGCCGTCTGAGAAGTAACGTGGAGTGCCAACGACGCGCAGACCATACAGCACCCCTTGGATGCGAGTCCGGACGGTGTCGTCTTGGAGCATCGCATCCTTGAGGGTCGTTGTCGAGGAGAGGTTGACGCCCTTGGCCATCTCAAGGATGTTACGGGCGGCGTCCAGTCGGGCGGCACGTTCAGCAGTCGCGTTTTTCTGCGCTACGCTTTTCGCGGTTTGCGCAGGCACCCCAATACCTTCGGCAATGATCAACTGGCGATCCCAGTCAATGCAAGCCGAGTCTCCCTGCTGGGAGCAACTCTGGCTAAGGTTTTCCGCTGCTGCCAAGGAGGCCATCAAGATGATGGCCACTGCTGTCAAAAACTGCCGCATCCGCCTCCTCTGCTTTGTGTTTAGCGGTTAGACATCCTTCATACTCAAGGAAATCTTGCCGCGTCGGTCCAACCCGGTTGCCTTCACGGTGATAATGTCGCCCTCGTTTACCACATCGGTGACATTCTTCACGCGCTCCTGCGAGAGATTGGAGATATGCACAAGCCCTTCCGTTCCGGGAAAGATCTCCACGAAAGCGCCAAAATCAACCACTTTCTTGACGGGTCCGGTGTACACTTCGCCAATTTCAACCGACCGAGTGAGATCACGGACCATTTCCAATGCGACATCCACAGCCTGATGGTCGCGGGACGCGATGGAAACCACACCATCGTCATCAACATTGATTTTGACTCCGGTTTTCTCAACGATGCCCTTGATCACCTTACCGCCTGGGCCGATCACTGCGCCGATCTTGCTCTGCGGAATCTTGTGGGTGATGAAGCGTGGTGCATGGCTGGAGAGTCCCACGCGAGGTTGACCAAGGCTTTCATCCATGATCTTGAGGATGTGTTGCCGTCCTTCAAGGGCTTGCTCGAGCGCGTTGCTCACAATCTCCTTCTTGAGCCCCTGAATCTTGATGTCCATCTGCAAGGCAGTCACACCTTTTTCTGTGCCNACGACCTTGAAATCCATGTCACCCAAATGATCCTCATCGCCAAGGATGTCCGAGAGAATGACAAAATCTCCGGAATCTTCGTCGAAGATCAAACCCATGGCAATACCCGCAGTGTTCCGGGGTAGCGGAACTCCTGCGTCCATCATGGCCAGCGATCCGGCGCAAACCGTCGCCATCGATGAGGATCCGTTGGATTCAAGAATTTCAGAAACCAGCCGGATCGTGTACGGGAAAGATTCTTTGCCCGGCAGCATCGGCGTGAGTCCTTTTTCCGCGAGATAGCCGTGGCCAATTTCGCGACGACCCGGACCTCGTGGAGGCCGAGCTTCTCCGACGGAAAAGCTAGGGAAGTTGTAGTGCAGCATAAAATTCTTGAACGACAATCCTTTGAGATTGTCAATCATCTGCTCGTCTTCACGGGTGCCTAAGGTGGTCACAGCCAACGCCTGCGTCTCTCCACGAGTGAAAAGCGCAGAGCCGTGCGCACGCGGCAACACTTGAGTTTCGCAGGTGATTTGGCGGATGTCCTTGGGGCCGCGTCCGTCAATCCGGATGGAATCGGCGAGAATGCGTTTCCGCATTTCATCCTTCTTAATACTTCCGAAGCGTTCTTTGACTTCTGTTGTATCGGCGGCTTCCGGCTCATCGCCCAACACCTCGGTAAGTACTTCTTCCTTAAGGGAGTCCATGCGAGCATAGCGTTCCTGCTTGTCGCTGATGCGCAGCGCCTCTTGAATTCGGCTGGTGGCAACCGAGTCGACTTTTTGCTGGAGTTCGACCTTGACCTCCGGAACTGGAACCGTGCGCTTCTCCTTGCCAACACGCTTGACCAGTTCTTCCTGCATCGCGATGATCGGTTGAATCTGCTCGTGTCCGTACCAGATGGCTTCCTGCATCACTGCTTCCGACACCTCATCGGCTTCTCCTTCCACCATCAGGATGGCTTCTTTCGAACCTGCCATGAAGATGTTGAGTTCGCTTTCCTCAAATTGTGCCGGAGTGGGATTGGTGATGAATTCGCCGTCCACACGCCCTACGCGAATGCCGCCGATCGGATTGTGAAACGGAATGTCTGAAAGACAGAGTGCTGCAGACGAACCAATCATCGCGGCCACGTCCGCGGGATTCACCAAATCGTGGCTCAGCACGGTCGCCTGCACGATGGTGTTCGCCATGTAGTGCTTCTCGAACGAGGGGCGCAACGGGCGGTCAATGACTCGGGAGGTTAGTGTTTCATAATCTGAGAGCCGGGCTTCACGCTTAAAGAAGCCTCCGGGAATACGGCCTGCCGCATATTGCTTCTCGACATAGAAGACGGCGAGCGGGAAAAAATCCTTTTCCCCACCACAGCCTTTGTCCGCAGTGGCGGCAACTAGGACCATGGTGTCTCCGTACTGAACCAGCACGGAACCGTTCGCCTGTTTAGCAAGGCGTCCGGTTTCGATTGAAAATTCGGCACTGCCGAATTGTGTTTTAACAATTTCCATGAATCTCCTTCAATGGGATATACATTGTCTCCCGCACATCATCCAGCCCTGAAACAGTGGTCTGCGCCCGCTCATTTTGGCATCCGGATTGGCGTAAATTTTGGGGCAGGGCTGTTAGGATGGTATGTGCAGGTGACGTGGGATGGCGAAGAATGCAGAACCCTCCAGTCACACTGGTGGGTTCCACGGAACCGACAAAGCCTGTCCTCGCACTCAGACCTTGTGGAGCCAATTCGTCCGAATGCCTAGCGGCGAATGGCAAGACGTTGAATGATGGTGTCGTAACTCGACAGGTTCCGGGATTTCAGGTAGTTCAGAAAATTGCGGCGTTGGCCCACCAGCTTGAGCAGTCCGCGCCGAGAACTGAAATCCTTCGGCTGTTGCTTCAGATGCTCAGTGAGGTAGGTGATCCTAGCAGAAAACAGTGCGATTTGCACCTGCGTGGAACCGGTGTCTCCTTCTGTTTTCCCAAATTCCTTGGAAATTTCTTCTTTTTGTTCCTTGGTCAGCATGTATGGTCCTGATGAAAAATCCGGTGTGGTTGAAAATAATCCTGATCATTCTCCCACAAAACGCGGCCAAGCGCAACCAGATTTTCTCCGGAAGCGGACCACGCACACACGGAAGCGTCTTCTCCAAAAGCTTTGGGCGGCTGGGCTTCGTCCTCCCAGTTCTCCGGAGCGATGGCCACACGCATGCCGTTCCGGATTTTTTCCAAAGCCACTTGATCCAGTTGCACCGAGGAGTGCTCTTTGAGCAAACCCCGCAGATCCAGCCACGGCCACGTTTGCGGATCGTCCCCCAAGCGTTCCGGCGTTACGCTGTTGGTTTCGTTAAATTGCAGGCCCACCTTCACACGCCGCAGTTTTGCGAGGCAGGCGCCCGTACCGAGTTGCTGGCCAAGCCCGTGGGCGATTGAACGGATGTACGTCCCCGAGGTGCAGCGCAACCGGAAGGTGACTTCCGGCATTTCAAGGGATTCAATGCAGAACTCGTCAACCACCACCTGCTGGGTTTGCTCCGGAACCTCTTCGCCTTTGCGTGCTAACTCGTAAGCCCGACGACCCTTGACCTTGCGAGCGGAAAAAGCGGGAATCGGCAGTTCGATTTCTCCCTGAAAGGTTTTCAAGGCACTCCGGACATCTTCGGAATTCAAGGCTCCTAGTGGTTTTTCCTCAAGCGTTTCACCCTCGGTGTCCCAAGTGTTGGTTTGCCGTCCCAACAAAACCGTGGCCTGATAGCTTTTGTGTTGTTGGTTGAAGAGCGGAATAAGCTTCGTCGCCTCCCCCAAAAAGATAGGCAGCACTCCAGTCGCGAGCGGGTCCAACGTACCGAGGTGCCCCGCCTTGCGGGTTTGGCAACGGTTGCGGAGAAATTTGACCGCAGCGAAGGAGGTCCACCCGCTCGGTTTGTCGAGGCAGAGGATGCGCACCTGCGGATCAGTCGGAGGGAGGGTGGCTCGCAGCGTCCTTGCGCAACAACTCGTCAATCTGGAGGGAGTGATCAAAACCCTCGTCAAAGACGAAGAAGAGGCGTGGAGTGAGACGGTTGGTGAGGCGCTTGCCGAGGTGTCGGCTGAAAAAACCGGCGGCGGCGTTAAGCGATTCCACCAANGCTATTTTTCCTTCTGATGGAAAGATGGAAACGAACACCTTGGCAAAGGACATGTCCTTTGAGGCTTCCACGCGGCTGACCGTCACGCGCTGGAAGCGAGGATCGCTGCTCTCCCGGANAAAGATTTCCGAGAGGTGTCGCTGCACCAGAACGTTGCGGTGCAGCCTCGGGTTGCGTCGCATGTTAGGCTAGAGCGTGGCAGCAGTCTCCACGTGTTGATAGACCTCCAACAGGTCGCCTGCCTGCACTTCTGGAAAGGCCATGACCACCCCGCATTCGTAGTTGTGGGTGACTTCCCGGACGTCATCCTTGAAGCGCTTGAGGGAGAGGACCGAGCCATTGAAGACCGTCTCGTCGTTCCGGAGAATACGAACCAAGCTGTTCCGGAGAATGCGTCCATCGCGGACATAGCAGCCAAAGACAGTGCCCGCCTTCGCCGTGGCAAACACCTCCCGGACTTCGCAATGGCCCAGGACTTCCTCGACAATTTCTGGAGGCAGCAAGCCTTCCATCGCCGCTCGCACGTCGTCAAGCACCTCGTAGATGACGCTGTAGTCCCGGATGTCCGTGCCCACGCGGGCTTGCAGTTCCTTGGCTTTGGTGTCGGTCTGGACGTTGAAGCCGATGATGATCGCGTTTGAAGCAGCAGCCAGTGAAACGTCGGATTCCGTAATGTTACCCGCCGCGCTGTGGATGATCTGCACCNAAACAGTCTCGGTCGCAAGCTGCTCCAGCGAGGACTTGATCGCTTCCACCGACCCCTGCACATCGGCTTTGAGCAGGAGCAGGAGTTCCTTCTCGTCCTCATCTTTGACGTTCTCAAAGAAATTCTGCAAGTTCGTGCGCTGCCGTTGCGCGATCTGATCTTCTCGGAATTGCAGTCCACGCTGCTCGGCAATCTGGCGGGCGGNTTTTTCATCCTCCAACACCACAAACTGTTCGCCGACTACAGGCACTTCCGAGAGTCCAGTCAGTTCTACGGGGATTGTCGGGCCGGCTTCACGGATGGGCTGTCCCACATCATTGTACATGGCCCGGACACGACCAAAGGTGGAGCCGACGACAAAGGAGTCGCCCAACTTCAAGGTGCCGCGCTGCACCAACACGGAAGCCACAGCGCCTTGCCCACGNGTGATCCGGGATTCGATGATGACGCCTCGTGCCAAACCTTTGGTGGTGGANGTCAATTCCAGCACTTCCGCTTGGAGTTGGATCATCTCCAAAAGTTGATTAATACCATCGCCCTTGAGCGCCGAGACATTGATCATGATCGTGTCTCCGCCGAACTCTTCCGCCACCAACTCATGCTCCAGCAACTCCTGCCGGATGCGGTCCGGACTGGCTTCCGGGCGGTCCACCTTGTTGACGGCCACGATGATAGGGACTTCGGCGGCCTTAGCGTGGTTGATCGCCTCAATGGTTTGCGGCTGCACCTTATCGTCTGCGGCAACAACTAGCACCACGAGGTCCGTGGCCTGTGCGCCCCGTGCCCGCATTGCGGAGAAAGCTTGGTGGCCGGGCGTGTCGAGGAAGGTGATTTTGTAGGATTCGGACTCGACGTGGTAGGCTCCGATGTGCTGGGTGATGCCTCCGGCTTCGCCCTCGACAACCTTGGTGGCGCGGATGTAGTCGAGCAGCGAGGTTTTCCCATGATCCACATGCCCCATGATCGTGACGATAGGGGAACGGGATTCGGCATCACCCTCGGTGATCACCTCCTCCTTCACCGCGTCTTCGATCTCATACGTCTCGTTTTCAACCTCAACATCAAACTCGGCGGCAATCAGCGTGGCGGTTTCTCCCGGGATTGACTGCGTGATCGTCGCCATCGTTCCCAAATCCATCAGCTTCCTGATGATGTCNGGAACGCGGATGCCGATGAGGCTGGCCAAATCGCCAACGGTGACAGAGTTGCCAATCTTGATGGTGCGGCGGCGTGGATTGAAAACGTGCTTGGAGTCGGATTTGTTTGCCGAAANCGTTCCCCGCGNCCTCCCACGATCACGATGCCGATCCGTTTTCTTGCGGCGGCGCAGGATGTCCTCCTCCTCGCTGGAGTAGTAATCCTTGAACGGAGCCTTGGATTTGCCGGGTTTTTGAGAGGCACGCAGTGCGTCTTTGTCTTCCCAGCGTTCCGGACGATCCGGATGCTCAACCCGTTTTTCTTTCTTGACCCCCTTCTTGTCGGTCTTGTCCGGTTCGGCTGCTTTTTTTGGAGCCTTCTTGTTCTCCGGAGCNTGCCTGCGAGGTTGTGCTTCTTGAGGTTTCTTTGCCTTAGTCGCGTCCNTCTTAAGAGCTGAAGTTCCTTCTGGGGTTGGTTGGGCTTCCGCTTTTTTGGGTAAGGCTTCCGCTTTTATTGCCGGCTGAGCGGTGTGCTTGGTCAGTTTGGGAACAGCAACGGATTCTTGGGTTTCCAACTCCTTTGCGGGAACGACAGGAGTNTCGATGTCTGACTCGACAGCAACCGTCTCTTCCGGTTTTTTCTCGACAGGAGCTTCATTCCCCTCGGTCTTAGCTGCTTTGCGGATGCGACGTGGGCGGTTTTCGTCNGCGCCCGTGCGAGTGCGGGCTTTGATCGTGATCACTCTTGGAGCCTCTTCTTCGACTTCCTTTTCAGGCTCATCCTCTTCCTTGTGGGCGGAGATGACCCGGCGCCGCACTCCCGTGGCCGTACCTTTGGTAGACGCCACCACGCTCCCTCCCGAGGTTTTCATGATTTTCTTGACCAGCGCAGCCTGTTCCTCGGTCAACTCGTCAAAATGCCCGCTGGCATCCACCCCGCCCTGCCGAATCGTTTGCAGAAACTGCCGGACTGGTGTCTTGTACTCGCGGGCTAGTTCAAAAACTCGAAGCGCGGACATGGATCAATTCGCTAGAGGNAAAACAGGAAAAGTGGAGTTATGCGCTGGGAGTCTGTTCGGGGGCATCAGCTTGGGTAGCGTTCTCGTCAGCATCCTCGACCATAGGTTCCTGCTCTNGAGTAGGAGCGGATTNCACCGCTGGCACCNCGTTGTTCTCGGCACTGGCTTCTGGAATTTCAGCAGTTTCAGCCTCTGGAGCCTCGTCTTCAGCAGTGGTGTTCGCTTCAGTGGTGGCCACTTCCTCGGAGGTTTCTGCTTCCGGAGTTTCGACAGCTTCAGTCTCTGGGGCCTCGTCTTCAGCAGTGGTGTTCGCTTCAGTGGTGGCCACTTCCTCGGAGGTTTCTGCTTCCGGAGTTTCGACAGCTTCAGTCTCTGGNGCTTCGTCTTNAGCAGCNATGTTCGCTTCAGTGNTGGCCCCGGCGTCGGCAGCTTCCGGGGTTTCAGCGGCTTCAGTTTCTGTAGTGGTTTCTACTTCCGCCACTCCAGCTTCCTCGGCAGCTTCCTGTTCACGCTGCAGCCGGATTTTTTCGAGTCCGATATCCAACTGCTCCTCGATCGAAAGCCGATCGGGTTCGGAAGAACCCACGTCGATCTTGTAACCCGTCAGCTTGGAAGCGAGCCGGACGTTCACACCCTGACGGCCAATCGCGAGGGAAAGCTGGCCAGGTTCGACCTGCACCTTAATTTCCCGCTTCTCCTCGTTGATCGTCATGGATTCGATCTCTGCTGGAGCCAAGGCATTGCGGGCGTAAGTTTCAATATCTTCGGCCCAGCGCACGATGTCAACGCGCTCGCCGTTTAACTCGTTGACAATGGTCTGCACCCGACTGCCTCGGATGCCAACGCACGCGCCTACGGGATCAATGTCGTCATCGGTGCTGACCACCGAGATTTTCGCCCGTTTTCCAGATTCTCGTGTGGCGTGGATGATGTTCACAATCCCATCGTAAANCTCCGGAACCTCCATTTCGAAGAGCTTGATCAGCACTCCGGGATGAGTGCGGGAGATGCTGAGCTGCGAGGCNCGCTGCGGGTTGTTGTTCACGTCCATCAAATACACCTTGACGTGATCCCCGTAGTTATAGCGCTCTCCCGGAATCTGCTCCCGCCAGTAGAGGTAAGCTTCGGTGCGGTTCATGAAATTGAGCGCCACGCGCCCGTTGGCCTCGGTGCGGAGAACGGTGCCGGTGATGATCTCACCGATACGCTTTTCAAAGGTGTCGACCACCATGTCACGCTCGGCGTCCTTGACGTTCGCGAACATGAACTGACGNGCTGAACGGGCGATACGGTCGATCTCACGGTCGCTAACTTGGTACTCCACCTCGTCGCCAACGGCGGCTTCGGAATCCATCTCGTGGGCTTCNAGCAGAGAAACCTCGTTGTGGGGGTCCTCCACCACCTCCACCACCTCTTTGTAGTGGAAGAGTTCGATCTTGCCCGTCTTGGGGTGGATGCGGCCCTCCACCGTGAGGTAGGGGAGTTTGCGCTGGGCGGCTTGCACCATGGAATCCGCGACCACCTTGGTGATGGTTTCCTCGTCCAGCCCCTTTTCGCGGGAGACTTCGTGGATGACTTCCAGCAGGTTGTCCGTCAAATCTGCCTTTGTGTGCTAAAGTTTGGGCTCAAGGTTGGCCTTGGAAATGTCTTCGTAATTCAGGTTAAGCAACAGGTCGCGTTTTTCTGGGCGAAACTGAATGCTCTGTGCGGTCGCGCCTTCTAGTAAACCAACGCCGCTGTAAAATTGCTCATTTTTCTGACAAAGCTTGAGACGAATGCGTTGTCCGGTGTGTTGCTGGAAATGCTCCGGAGTTTTCAACTTCCGGAAGATTCCTGGAGATGACACCTCCAGCGTGTACTCGCCGGGGATCACCTCAACCTCCTCCAGCAGTGGNTCGAGCATTTGCGTCACTTTCACGCAGTCGCCTAGTCCCACACCTTCCGGGGCATCAATCATGACGCACAGCACTTGAATCCGTCCTTCCGAACGAAACTCCAAATCATAAAGCCGATAGCCAGCATCGTGCAAGCGGGGTTCCACCAGACACACAATGTCTGCTAAATTGACGCGCATTGCCACCAAAGTCGATCCTAAAAGACGACAATCAATCTTTATAACAGGTTTTCGCAGGAATGTCGAAAAGTATTTACTCAGGTGGAAGTGGATTCGAGGGATTCAAGCATCAGTTCGGAGACATCCTTGGCCTCCATCTGCTCCGCTTTATCGGAGGAGGCGATGCCGTCAGAGAGCATGGTCATGCAGAAGGGACAACCGGTGGCAATGGTGTCGGCACCGGTTTCAGTGGCCTGCCGCACCCGTTCCTCGTTGATGCGGGTGCCAATGGTTTCCTCCATCCACATGCGGGCACCACCCGCGCCGCAGCAGAAGCTCTCGTGCCCGTGCTTCTGCATTTCCACCGGAGCTTCCGGATTNACCGTGTTCAGCAATTTCCGAGGAGCGGCGTACTCGTTGTTGTAGCGCCCAAGGTAGCAAGGATCGTGGTAGGTGATCTTGCGTTTTGAGNGATTCCTAGTTTTGCCGAGACGACCTGCTGCGGAGAGTTGGTTGAGGAATTGGGTGTGGTGGTACACCTCGTAGTTTCCGCCGAGCTGCGAGTACTCGTTCTTGAGCGAGTTGAGGCAGTGCGGGCAGTTGGTGACAATTTTTTTGACCTTGTAGCCGTTGAGGGTTTCGACGTTCTCCCCCGCGAGCATCTGGTAGAGCATCTCGTTTCCAGAACGACGAGCGAGGTCGCCCGTGCATTTCTCTTCGCTGCCGAGAATGGCAAAGCGCACCCCTGCTTTTTTCATCAACGTCGCGGTCGCCTTGGCGATCTTCTGGTTGCGGCTGTCAAACGAACCGGCGCAGCCCACCCACATCAGCACGTCCAAATCTTNCGGATTGCTTTCGGACATGAGGGGAATGTCGAGTCCTTGTGCCCAATCCGCCCGCTGGTCGAAGCCAATGCCCCATGGATTGAAGTTGCGCTCCAAGCCCTTGTAGGTGGTGTTGAGTTCCTGTGGTTGGGCTTCCTTCATCAGGGTTTCCCCCTGACGCATGGCGATGATGCGGGGGACATGCTCGATGGTCACGGGACAGGCGTCCTCACAGGCACGGCAGGTGGTGCAGGCCCAGAGCGTGTCCTTGGAAATCACATCACCAACCAAGGTTTTGCGGTCACTGGTTTTTCCCGTCCGGAACAACTCGCCCTGCTCTTCACGCATGTAATGGAGCAGAGAGATATTGAAATCCTTGAGGCTCAGCGGCTTGTTGGTGACATAAGTGGGACAGACGTCGTAGCAGCGCCCACNCTCGGTGCAGGAGTAGAGGTCCAGCCCCTGCTTCCAAGTGAGTTGCTCTAGGCGCGTCATGCCGANGCGCTCCTCCTCCCATGCGGATTCGTCCTCAAGGTCCAGCAACGCGATAGGCGGATGAGGTTGGTCGAGCGAACTCAAGAAAACATTGGGCAGCGCGGTGATTTCGTGAAACTGCTTGGTGTTGATGAGGATGTTCACAAAGGTGAGCATCAACAGAATGTGTCCCCAAAACCCGAATTGGTAGAGGAAGGCGTTGGCGGTTTCACCGAGCGGAGCAAAGATGCCTGCGAGCAGCATCGCAAAGGGCGCCCACTCCATTTCGGTGCCATACACCGCACTGTGGAAGTAGTGCAGGTCGTGGTTCCAATGCTGGATGAGGTTGAAGCGGCCTGCGTCAAACAGCAGATCCGTGAGCATGATGCCGCCGATGTAGAGCAGCACGTAGATGCCCTCCCAGTTGAGAGAGAGCCGCTTAGGTTTGGGAACAAGGCGGCGGTAGAGCATGATCAACACACCTACGAACACCACCACTTCAAAGGCGTTGTACACGAAAATGTAAACGAACCCGGCGAGGTGGTTGGACCCCAGCAGTGGCAGGAACTCCTGAAAACCCTTGATGAAGCCCTCGCCCATCAGCGTGACTTCACGGGCGCCAAGCAGCANGGCGCCCCAGAAGATGAAGGCGTGGACAATGCCCGGTCTGCGCTCGCGGCTACGGTCCAGAAACTTCTTCTGCCCCAAGCCGATGCCGAGCAAGGAACCCAAACGTCGCAACGGTTGGTCCAGCCGCTCTTCCGGAGCCAAACGGCGCAGGACTCCGAACTTGACAATGAGGTGCAGGGTTAGCACTCCCCATGCAATCAGCATGACGAACAGCATCAGCCAGGGATTCATGGCTTATCCTTGATTGGGTTGAGAAANAGTAAAGAGCTGGAATAAACTCAAAGCAATATCTGTCTCCGGACGAAACTATTTGCTAACCAATNGGATTTGCCTTGTTAGGCTATCAACGAATGTAGCGCAATCCTGTTACCCTCTGATTCACTGATGTTACGCAGAGGGATATCAGACTAAACTAAANCCAGCCGATTTTGAGTTCCACNCATCTTTTCAANNTTGTCCTATGCGATTTTAAAAGCCNCGATATAAATTTNCCNCTTAATNGCAAAGTGGTTCAATGTTGTCCTGATTCTCTGCTTTTCCAGTTTAACGAATGCGTAAATTTCTGCAAAGCAGTGATTGCCTTGAGTTCTCACCGTGCTTGCCAGTGATTTTGCGAAAGCAGCATTTGATTTAACGGATTTATAAAATTCCTCAACTTTCCATCGTTTCTGAGAGATCGCCGTGATTTCATCAAAGAAAAGCTCCCTGTCGCTGGAAACGAGAAACAGTTCTCCAGCACTTTCGACAGGCCGGTCGCCGTGGTTTGGGATGAGGAAATAATCAGGTCGTCCGAATAGACTTCCAGAAGGGCACGAATCATAAAAACCTCACAAGGATCATTTGATGTCCCAATTTCAGGATCAGGAAAATCCACCATCAGCATGAAAATTGATTTTCTTGAAAAGCACAACGTTTTTTGTCACGCTAAATATGCGGATTGTTTTTTGATAAAAAACCTGGATTACTGATATTTTTATTAAAAATAATATGGATCAAACTTCGCCGAAACACAATAATTATTATTTTAGTAAGTGACTCCAAGATGTTAAGTGCATTGCGTAACATCAGTTAATAACACTCAGCAAATTAACAATCATTTTTTTAAGGTGATTCATGCCCAGAATCACAAAAATTCTTATATAAATCTTTATAATATTAAAGTTTAAGCATTAATATGAATGATGTTATATTTTTTACTTGACACAACTCGTGGGGGGGGGGATAGTGTT
>PANO01000088.1 GCA_002707655.1 Deltaproteobacteria bacterium | reverse complement strand
GAATATGTAAATCATATAATGAATATCGACAAAAACTTTTCAAAAAAAGATATTTTTACTAATACACGTTATATATTAACAGGTAACCAAAATGGCCCATCAGTAAAAGATCTATATAATTATTTTGGGCTTGAAGGATTAAGAAAAATTCTAGATGAATATTAATCTTTATAATACATTAACTAAAAAAAAAGAAAAATTTATACCCATCAACTCATCATCGGTTAAGATGTATGCTTGTGGACCTACGCTTTATAGTAATCCACATATAGGTAACTTTAGACCAATAATAATTTTTGATGTCTTATTTAGAGTTTTAAGACTTACTTTTGGAGAAGATAGAGTAAATTATGTCAGAAATATCACAGATATAGATGATAAAATTATAGATAAAGCAAACGAGCTTAATATAACGACAGATCAGTTGGTTGAGCTTACTCAAAAAACATATCATCAAAATCTAAATTCTTTATCAATTTTATCTCCAACTCATGAACCAAAAGCTACAAATTATATTTCAAAAATGATTGAAATGATTGCATAATGACCTCTTTTGCTTGCATGAGGATGATTAAGAAAACCGGTTCCAGACCATCTCCGAAACCTGCTTCGCCAGAATGAAATAAATATTTCACTACTAGCGACAGTGAGATTATATACACCACCACAGAAGTGTAAAGTCGTTTTCCAGAAAAGTGCTGGACGGCTTCCGATGGCTTCAAAAGCTGGGGAGTTTTCCAGCTCGATTCACACTCCCAGACGATCCCGGAGTCCTTCGTAATCCGGATTGAGAGCATAGAGTTTTTCAAAATCCTGTCGGGCTTTCTTGCGGTCCCCAAGGTTTTCGGAACAGAGTCCCCGTTCGTAGAGCACGGCCTCAAGCAGTTCCGGAGCACGGCCTTTCTTGCGGCGGACCAGCGGGATGAGGGTTTGCCTTGCCGCTTCCGGCAGCCCTTGCAGGCGCAGGGCGCGGGCCTTGTAGAGCAGCAGTGCCGTGTGAATCGCCGACTCGTTCTCCACGCCACTGCCGAGCCGCACCACCTCGTGCTGCACCTTCTTGTTCTTGGGCTGGGCTTCCAGCAGCAATTCGGCAAGGGAAAGCCGCACCACGAGGTCTTGGGGATCGAGCTTCCGGAGGGTCCGCAAGCAGTCCAAGGCGCTGCGGTACTTGCGCTTTTCCTGATAGAGTTCCACCAAACAAAGCAGCACCCCCCGACGAGTGGGACCGATTTGTGCGAACAGTTCCTCGGTGATTTGGAGCGAGGTCGAGACCTGCAACCCGTACTTCTCAAAGTAGCGTCCCAAGGAACGATGTTGCTCCTCGGCGGCTTGCAGGAAGCGGATCGCCTCCTCGTTGGACTGCTGACGGAGGGCAATCAGTCCTGCGAGATACGCGGCATCGGCGAGCTGCGACACCTCCCGGAAGTGAACCAGCGCCCCGGATTCGTCTCCGGCGACATACGCCTTCAGCCCCTCCACCAGCGTGATTTCGTCTCCGGAGGTCATCAACCGCTGAAAGAACCCCAGATCCAACCGTTCACCCACAGAGGCTGGCGGTGGAGTTTGAGGAGCGGACTCGACCGGAGCGTCTTCCTGCTCCTCCTCCCACGAGTCGTGTTCGGTGTAGTAGAGTCCGGTTCCGGGAAGCCCCAAGGTTTTGCGCACTCCCTTGGACCCCAGCGTGAGTTTCGTTCCTCGCGGTCCCAGCGAGACGGACGCCCCGGACTTGCTGAGATTCAGGGACAATCCGGGCGCGAGCCTGATCCTGCGGAAAAATCGAAAGGCCATGTGCCTCCTTGTGGGTTGGGGTCAGTCCTCTTCAAAACTGTGATTGTCGAAGCCCAGCGTGTTCGCGTTTTCCCGCACAGTGTGCTGCAAGGCCTCTTCGAACCCGGCTTCGCGCCGCGCCTGAATCTCGACCGCGACCTCCACCTCGGTCCCCTCCAAGGCGGCCAAGTGCTGAAGCACCTCTTCCCCGATCTGGCTGAACTGTAGCGAGGCCCGCTGGGGATCAAGCCGCACGTTGCCGAAAAAACGCTTGGGCCGCTGTGGCCCCGGAGGCGCGGGCTGGCTCGGTGGGGAAGTTGGGGTTCCGGGGGTTGGTTCCCCTGAAGGTTGCGGCACAGTTCCGGGAGTTTTCTCCCCAGTACCGGGCTGCTCGTTCAACAGTTGCGCAGCCGTAACCTCCGGTTTCACCAGCAGCGAATGCCCATCCAGCACGACCTCGGGCAGGAGTTCGCCGCACACCAAGCCAACAAAACGGTTCGCTTCAGCATCAAAACGTGCGGTGTAGATTCAACTCGTAAGCGCAACTCACCGTCTGGTGAGGGTTAGACTCAGTGCCTTTTGAACCGACAAGCAAGAGAAGAGNCATCGCTGAGAGACTACACGCAGTTTACCCAAGAAGAACGCTACCAAATTGCGGTGCTTTTGCAAGAATGTCTTGGCTTCAAGACGCCAAATCAGCTATGCTCCGGAATCAACCCAACCTGTTGCACTTGCGAGTTGAATCCACAATCTCAGGCTCAGAAGCGGATGAAATTCATTGAACTCCCCGGCCTTTGGCAATGCCATCCGGAAAAAATCCTGAAGGCGTGCCCNCCTCAAAATGAAGCGGAACACCGCCTTTGGTCCGCCCTGTGCGGCAAGGCTGTGCGTGAGCATCAGCCAGAGATTTCCGCAGAGATGGGTTTTCTTGTGCAGGAGACAGAGCTTCCNGAGGTGGAAATCCTTGCAGTGCTGAAACGCTGGGAAAAGGCGGGATGCGTTATCCCGGAACCAAAGGGCTAACGCCTATCGCAGTTGTGTTCCCTAGCCAAATGCGGCGAAGGTTTCCACAATTTGTCTAGGGGTGGCCTTTGCTCTGAGCAGCAGCATGAGCAGCACACGGGCCTTCAGCGGCGGCAGGCTGCCTGCGTTGAGTGTGCCNCGGTTGGCGAGGTCGATTTCCGCACCGATCATCTCGTAGGTTTTCTGAAGCAGGATTCCGGAACCGGCGCGTGGGGCAATCACCACAGGAATGCGGGCTGTGATTGCGGAGACATGATCCGTGAGGTGTCCCGGAAGATGCCCCCCGCCCAGCGCAGCAAAGACGAGTCCATCGTAGCCCAGCAAGTCTTCACTTTCACTCAGTGCCTTGATCAGCCCTCCGGATTCGTCAAGCCCGACCGTCACCAACCCCACCTGTTTCGGATTGCTTTGCAAGGTGGCAAAGTCCGTCTTGGAAAAAANGCTGGACAGCCCATCGTGCCAGCGGCGCTCTGGAAACATGTGGAGTCGTACCCGGTCTTCGACCAACACGCCCGCCGGTCCGGTGGCGGGGCTGGCGAAGGCATCGATCCGGCTGGCATCGACCTTGGTGACGTGACGAGCGGTGTGGAGCGAGTCGAGCATCACGACCAACACACCGAGGGCACTCGCTCGTTCCCGGACCTGCGGAGCAGTGATTGTGCGCACCGCCGCCAGCAAGTTCCCCGGACCATCCGGAGAGTTCATCAGCGGATTGCGCATCGCTCCGGTCACAACCACCGGAATNGAGACGTTCAGCACCACATCCAGCAGAAACGCGGTTTCTTCGATGGTGTCTGTGCCTTGCGTGATCACCACACCATCCACCTGTTGCTGAGCAGCTAGTTCCTGAATGCGAGTGGCGACTTCAAGCAGGTTGTTCACCGTGAGGTCGAAACTGCCAAGCTTTGAGATCGTCTCGGCACTAAGATCGGCGAGCTTAACAAGGTCTGGAACGGCGGCAATCAGGTTCTCTGCCGAGAGGCCCGGGCGCACGGCAGTTTNCCCCTTCACCATCGCGATGGTGCCGCCCAGTGCGAGAACAGCGATTCGTGGTTTTTGAGTGGTCATGAGCGTCGGTTTGTGAGNGTTCTGTTCCAACGAGGGTACGGGTATTTTCCCTGTCTAGCAAGGCATCCACGTTGCGGTTGTCCACAATNCCCCTATACTGGGTCCAGCGCTTCACCCCGCCCAATCCGGAGACGTTCATGGACCCTAGCCAGTATCATCAGGAGTACCGCGCCTACATGGAGTTCGCCCTCCAGCGCTTTCTCATCGANCANCGTGNNTTCACCGAGTACGATGCNAANACCAAGGTGATGCAGGATTTNGAGGAGGTCGANCGNGAGGCNCGCGAGGCCGGATACCTCTGATTTNTCTGTTCCTCNCAGGCCCTCCTCCTCCTCTCGTTAGCACTCATCAACGTTAAGTGCTATTTTTCTCTTGCCGATGTTCCGAGGATACGTTAGCATTGTTGTCATGTGGAACTGTCAGGTCAGTTTTGATCCGGCAGCTTCTTTATCAGAGCGTCCAGTGCCCCTCCGGGCCATGGACCCTTTTCCAAACCCAGATTCCGAAAGGAGAACTATGATTCGTCCACTGCAAGACCGCGTGTTGGTCAAGCGGATTGAAGCCGACGAGATGACGGCTGGTGGAATCATCATTCCGGATACCGCCAAAGAGAAACCCCAAGAGGGTGAGGTCGTTGACGTNGGTCCGGGCAAGCGCCTCGACAATGGCTCCGTGCAGGAGATGAGCGTCAAGAAGGGCNACAAAATTCTGTTCAGCAAGTATGGCGGAACGGATGTGACGATCGATGGCAACGACTACCTGATCATGCGCGAGGACGACATCCTCGGCGTGGTGGTCTNANCCCCTTAGCAANTCATCAACNCCTACACTGAAAAAGTCAANAATGGCTGCAAAACAAGTAACCTTCTCGTCNGAGAACCGCGAGAAACTGCTCAACGGCGTCAANGCCTTGGCCAACTCGGTNNNNGTGACGCTNGGGCCGAAGGGNCGCAACGTGCTCATCGANAAGTCCTTTGGCGCCCCGCTGGTGACCAAGGATGGTGTGACGGTCGCGAAAGAGATCGAACTCGTCGACAAGCTGGAGAACATGGGCGCCCAGATGGTCAAGGAAGTCGCTTCCAAGACCTCCGATGTTGCGGGTGACGGCACCACCACCGCCACCGTGCTCGCACAAGCCATCGTCAGCGAAGGCCACAAGAACTTGGCTGCTGGTGCAAACCCGATGGACCTTAAGCGCGGCATCGAAAAAGCGGTGGCCGCCGCCACTGAGAAACTGCGCAAAATCTCCAAGCCGGTTGCCGGTTCCAAGGAAATTGCTCAGGTCGGCAACATCTCCGCCAATAGCGACATCACCATTGGTGACATCATCGCTGAGTCCATGGAGAAAGTCGGCAAGGACGGAGTGATCACTATCGAGGAAGCCAAAAGCGCTGAGACCACGCTGGATGTCGTTGAGGGCATGCAGTTTGATCGTGGCTACCTCTCCCCGTACTTCGTCACTGACTCCGACCGCATGGAAACGGCTCTCGAAGACCCGTACATCATCCTCGTGGAGAAGAAGGTCAGCAACATGAAGGATCTGCTCCCGGTTCTGGAGCAGGTTGCCAAGACTGGCAAGCCCTTCCTGCTCATCGCCGAGGATATCGAGGGCGAAGCCCTGGCCACTCTCGTGGTGAACAAGCTTCGTGGCACACTCAAGTGCGCTGCGGTCAAGGCACCGGGTTTCGGTGACCGCCGCAAGGCCATGCTGGAAGACGTCGCTACCCTGACCGGCGGCACTGTGGTGTCCGAGGACATGGGCATGAAGTTGGAAGACCTGACGCTCGCCAAGCTTGGTTCCGCCAAGAGTGTGGTGATCGACAAGGACAACACCACCATCATTGACGGCGCTGGCGATCGGGACGGCATCAAGGGCCGCATCGGTCAGATCCGCGCCCAGATCGAAGAGACCACCTCTGACTATGACCGCGAGAAGTTGCAAGAGCGGCTGGCAAAGCTTGCCGGCGGCGTTGCCGTGATCAATGTTGGGGCGGCCACCGAGATCGAAATGAAGGAGAAGAAGGCTCGTGTTGAGGACGCATTGCACGCGACCCGCGCTGCTGTTGAAGAAGGCATCGTTCCCGGTGGGGGCGTTGCGCTGATTCGCAGTCTCGATGCGGTCAAAGCCACGACGGACAATCTTGACGGCGACCAGCAGGTTGGGGCCAACATCATCCTCAAGGCAATCGAAGCTCCGCTGCGGCAGATTGTTGCCAACGCTGGACTTGAAGGCGCCCTGATTGTTGACAAGGTGAAGAAGAGCGCGACCAACGAAGGCTTTGATGCTGCGACCGAGACCTATGTGGACATGATCTCATCTGGGATCATTGACCCCACCAAGGTGGTGCGCATCGCGCTGGAGAACGCTGCTTCCGTGGCAGGCCTCGTGCTGACCACCGAAGCCGGAGTCCACGAGCTTCCGGAAGATAAGAAGGACATGCCAGCAATGCCTCCGGGAGGAGGCATGGACGGAATGGGTGGAATGGGCGGAATGATGTAATCGTTCTGTTCAGGAATCCCTGAGCGCAAGGCGGGTTCGTCGCAAGGCGGGCCTGCCTTTTTTGTTTTTGACGATCAGTTACGAGACTCGCCGGCCTCTTGCTCTTCCTTGCAGGCGATGCAGTAGGTTGTCACCGGACGGATCCTGAGCCGTTCCACTCCAATCTTCTCTCCGCACTTCCTACAGGATCCAAATGAGCCGTTTTCAATGTGCTCCAGCGCCTCCTCGATCTTGCCGAGCAGCTTGCGTTCACGATCCCGAATGCGCAGCACCGTGATGTGTTCGGTTTCCATCGCCGCCCGGTCATTCGGATCGGGGTAGAGGGTGCTTTCCTCCTGCATGTCATGCAGGGTGCCTTCCGACTCGCCGAGAATTTCCTGACGCAATCCCTCCAACTGAGTACGAAAGCTTTCCAAATCTTGGTCTTCCATGAGTTTTCCTGAGAACATAGGAGCGCATCCAGGTTGAGCGTCCCTGTACAACTGAGCGCCACGCCCCTGAGTCAAGTAGGCGACAGCATACGGGAAACGTGTGAAGTCGAAAGTTTTTTGTGCACGGGATTGTGACTTACTCGACTAAAAATCCAGAAAAATACGGTGGTGCACCTGTGCGGCATAGTGTTGCACCACGTCACGAAGTGCTGGAGTCAACCCCTGTCGCGAGAGCGTGGTCGTGTCGTAGGTGCCCGCATTTCCGGTTTCGACGGTTAGCGNGGGGTCACTCCAGAGCGTTTTGTGGTTTCGGCGATCCTCCAGCACCACCTGTCCTCGTAAGCGGTAGCCCACTCCGGCATCAGCTTCCGCCCCCTGTGTGAATTCCTGCAAGCTGATCAGGGTAATGGTGAGGGTCAGGTCTGCGAGTNCNCGAGGCTTCNGTGTCAGCTTCTCGTTGGCGCGCAAGAGGGCGCGGAGTTCGGAAGCGAGGTGGGTTTCCAGTCCGGCATGGTCCGTCCGGTTCTGCACCGGGAGCAGGGCAAGCGATTGCGCACCTCCCGGAAGCGGACGCGAACCTGCCTCNAAGTGATAACCGCAACCGCCAAGGCCGAGCAGCAGGAGCAGGCAAAACACCCCTGTCCGCCAAGCTTGTACGAAAACGGCAGGTGCCGAAGTCCGGAACATCATGCTCAGAGATAAACCAGCACGAGGACTCCCGTGTAGGAGTAAAGTTGCAGTCCGGCAGGAACACGGGCCAACTCGTAGCCNCCGAAGAATCCGATCAGTGGAAACTCCCCCAGAATTTCCCGGATCGCCTCTGTGTCCACATCAGGGCGGCCATACAGTGCCTCTCCGCGTGCAGCGCAGTTGAAATAAACCCCGAACGCCGGAGGTTCCGGTTCCTCCGCCTTGATGCGCTCCAGCATTCCGTAGAGGTCTTGNTCAGCAGTGATGGGACTGCGGTAGGCAAANGACACGACCATGCCCTCCTGCACCANTTGCGGCACCTCCAGCCCTTGGCTGGGCACNTCAATGCCCGTGAGGTTGCGGACGAGCGCAGCNTCNGCNGTGAACTNNGGTTTTTCGGGATCNAGCGGGAANCTGAGCAGCAAATGGTGNGCGGCGGTTTCCAAGCTGGTGAGNCCAAGTTCGGANCCNACCGTGACAAAAACCTCCAGCGCCGGATGATCGTCCAACCGCACAATGAGGTTGTCTTTGACCTCCGTGATGAACATGGGATCGCCGAGCGGAACGCAGGACTGCGTGACCCCGACTCGGTAGCGTGGGACTCCGGAGAGTGCCAAGCCTCCGGCTCCACACTTCACGGTACCGTCTGGTCCAAACTGCACCGATTCCTGCAAGCTCCCGTCATCGCAGGCTCCTGCGCCAAAGACCAGCGGACGGGTCTTTGCGTAGTTCATGGTGTTGATGAAATTGAAGGGCTGGTTGCGATAAACGTCCGGAAAGAGGAACACCAGCGGATCGTCGTGAAAACGCTCCAAGGTTTCCTTGAGCTGTTGGTTGACGCTGGCGCTGTCCGGAAGTTCCTGATACTTCGCAAAGGCGAGCGGATTGAGGCCCGGCGTGTGCGCCAGCATCACGGCCAACGCGGGAGCCCCCGTGATTTCTCCCTCGTCGGTCAACACTCCGGCTCCGCTACATCCGGAGATCATGTGGCATCCGGTTTCCGCCACCAACTGGCTACGGATTGCCTCCGCCTGAGGCAGGTGGGGAGCCGTGAAAAAGACCAAACCCCAATCCACTTGCGCAAGCTCTGCGTGGGTGTAGGCGCCCTGAAGCGCCTCCTCCACTGCGCTCAGCGAATCCGGGTTCCGAGAGAGTCCAACACCGATTTCTGGCACAGGTGGAAAAGGAAAAGGGTGAGTGGAGAACAGGGTTCGGGCTTGTGCTTCGGTTGGAAACCTTTAAGCTGACTGCTTTGNAGGAAGTCAACGGCCTCAGAATGCCGCACCCCACTGGAAACCGCAAGCATTCCCGTNTCATGACTGCTCTTTCATTCCGAAAAACCCGCTGGCTCGCGCTGAGTTTACTNCTCGGCTGGTTGCTGACGGCGTGCAGCGAGGCCNCGCTTTGGAGCAATCAGGGGGATGCGTGCGTCTATGAATCCGCAAAGCCCCCCCTGCGCCGTGTGGTCAACTATTCNGACAACGCGCTCTGCCAACGTAAACGCCCGCCACGTACCCCGCCGAATCCCCGCGTCCGGATGAGTCCGCAAATGCCGGAGTCCTNAATCNGCACGGCNCTGCTCTCGATNATNCACANATNNAGNTNNCNTCANCAATGAANGAGNCCCNTCCGGAACNCACNCAGATCGTGGTCATCGGCGGCGGNATCATGGGATGCAGCACCGCCTACCACCTCACTAAAAACGGCTGCCGCGACGTCATCCTGCTGGAGCGGGCCAAACTGACGAGCGGCACCACATGGCACTCGGCGGCACAAGTTCGGCAGCTTCGTTCTACCGAAAGCCTCACGCGACTCGTGCAGCACAGCGTTGAGCTGTACTCCTCGCTGGAAGCAGAAACGGGACAGGCCACGGGCTGGAAACAGACGGGTAGCCTCAGCATCGCCACCAACCCAGATCGCCTTACCCACATCCGGCGGCAGGCATCGCTCTCACGGGCTTTCGGGATTGGCGCAGAGGAAATCCCGGTTGCAGAAGCCTCTGGAAAGTGGCCGCTGATGCGCTCCAACGATGTGATCGGCGCAGTGCATTCGCCCTCAGACGGACGGGTCAGCCCCAGCGACATCTGTGCCGCGCTCGTCAAGGGAGCCACGTCACGGGGATTGCGAGTGTTCGAGGACACGCCCGTGACCGGCATCCGCACCCAAAACGGGCGGGTCGCCGCCGTGAAGACTGCTCAGGGCGAAATCACCTGTGAATCCATCATCAACTGCGCCGGACTCTGGGGGCACCGGATTGCAGGCATGGCGGGGGTTGCAGCGCCGCTTCACGCCTGCGAGCATTTCTACCTGCTCACCGAACCGCTGGACTCCATCACGGAGCCGTTACCCACGCTCAGCGACCACGACGGCCACCTCTACCTCCGGGACGAGGGCGGCGGGTTACTCGTCGGCTGTTTCGAACCAAAGGGCAAACCACTCGACCTTGAGCAACTTCCGGAGGATTTCGCCTTCGGGCTGCTTCCGGAGGATTGGGAACACCTTGAGCCGATCCTCGCCAACGCGCTCCACCGTGTTCCGGAACTCGAACAAATCGGCATGAAAATGCTGCTCAACGGCCCAGAGAGTTTCACACCGGATGATCGCTTCCTGCTTGGAGAATCTCCAGAACTGCGCGGATTTTTCCTCGGTTGTGGGATGTGTTCGGTGGGAATCGCCACAGGTGGCGGGGCCGGACGTGTGCTTGCCGAGTGGGTCTTGTCCGGAGAACCGTCAATGGACCTCTGGCCGGTTGATGTGCGGCGTTTCGCTCTGGCACAAAACACGCTGCGGACGCTCCGGGAACGTGCCCCGGAAACGCTGGCCCTGCACTATGCCGTCGGCTTTCCCGGACGGCAACACCAAACCGCCCGCAATCTGCGGCTCAGCCCGTTGCACTCCCGACTTGAAGCCGCTGGAGCCGAATTCGGAGTCCACATGGGCTGGGAACGTCCGCGTTGGTTCAATCCGGAAAAGCGACCGACGGCCCCCAAACTGAGCTTCGGGAAACCCGGCTGGGATACGCTGCACGCCGAAGAGCATCGGGCGGCTCGGGAAGCCGTGGTGCTCTTCGACCAGTCCACCTTCGGCAAGCTGCTTGTGCAAGGACGCGACACGGAATCGGCACTTCAGCGGTTGTGCGCGAACGATGTTTCCAAGGCGCAACACCGGGTTGTTTACACCGGAATGCTCAATCAGCGTGGTGGCTACGAAAGTGACCTAACCCTGATGCGGCTGGACTCTGAGAGCTTTCTGCTCATCACCGGAACCGGGCAACCCGTTCGTGATCAAGACTGGATTCGTCGCAACCTCCATGCGGATGAACATGTCACCGTCGCTGACATCACTAGTGCCTACGCCGTGATCAGCATCGCTGGACCAAACTCACGGGAACTGCTGAACCGTGTGAGTCCGGATGATTTCTCCAATGCCGGATTCCCGCACTACACACACCGCAGGGTCGAGGTCGGCCCGGCACTGGTACGAGCGGCCCGCCTTTCTTACGTCGGAGAATTGGGCTGGGAGTTGACCATTCCGAGCGAATCGGCGGTTCCGGTGTTCGACGATCTCTGCGAGGCGGGGGGCGGTTTGGGCCTGAAACTCGCGGGCACGGAAGCCCTCAGCTCGCTGCGTATTGAGAAAGGCTATCGCGCTTGGGACCATGAAATTGGCCCAGACGACACTCCTTTGCAAGCTGGGTTGGAATTTGCGGTGTGCTTCAACAAGTCCGCTTCGTTTCTTGGTAAAAAAACTCTGCTCCGACAACAAACGGAAGGGGTATCGCGACGGCTGGTGCAGTTCACCCTCGCAGACTCAAACGCGCACCCGCACAGCGGCGAGCCAATCTGGTGGCAGGACACGCTGGTGGGGCGCACCACCTCCGGAGCCTTCGGGCACACCCTCGGCTGTGCCATCGCGCTGGGCTACATCCGGATTGCCGAGCAGGGACTGGACGCGATGCTCTCCACAGGAGGCTTCGAGATCGAAATCGCCTGCCAACGCTTTCCAGCCCAAGCCACGCTGGAGGCTGCCTACGATTCTGAAAACCTGAAACCAAGGATGTAAACGTCCATGACTTTCCCGACTCCCACAGAGTTAGACACAAGGCTTCTGCCGATCCTCCACAAGACCCTGAAGTCGAAGGGCACCACGGACTGGTCCATGAAGCAGGACGGCAGTCAAGTCACGGAACTCGACCACGCCCTTCAGGAGGCGGTCATTGGCGTACTCTGGCAGTTGACTCCGGACTATCCCGTCTTGGGCGAAGAAATGGATGCGGAGGAGCAGTCCCGCATTTTTGAGGACGCGACCACGCCGTTTTGGGTGCTGGACCCACTGGACGGCACAGGCAATTACACGGCGGGAGTTCCGTTTTACTGCACCGCGTTGGCCTTGATCGAAAACCGGGAGGCCCAGCTAGGTTGGGTGTACGACCCCAACCGGAGGGAACGCTTTGCAGCGGCGCGGGGAAAGGGCGCGTGGCTGGG
>PANO01000087.1 GCA_002707655.1 Deltaproteobacteria bacterium | reverse complement strand
TTGAGAGTCGCGGCCCCGCCGTAGGTGAGTCCGGAGCGCAGTCCGCCGATGAGGTCGGCGATGATCGCGTCCTCATCCTCGCGGTAGGGCACTTCGGCGGCAACGCCTTCGGCGGTTTTCCACTCGGTCAGCCCGCCGTGGTAATCGTCAGCGACCTCGCTGCTAGCCATGCCCCGGTATTGTTTCACGCGACAAATCGAGCCGTCCACTGCGGTGCGGGAAATCACCTCTCCCGGAGTGGGCCGGGTGCCCGCGAGCATGGAGCCGACCATCACAAAATCCGCCCCGAATGCGAGCGCCTTGACAATGTCACCCGGAGTGCGGATGCCGCCATCGGCAACAATCGAGCGCTCAGCTCGGGAGCATTCCTTGATTGCCGTGAGGTTGGGCACGCCAAAGCCTGTCTTGATGCGCGTCGTGCAAACCGAGCCTCCGCCGATGCCGACCTTGATGAGGTCTGCCCCGCAGGAGGCGAGGTAGTCCGCCCCGGCGTAGGTCGCCACGTTTCCGGCCATCACGCAGACGTCCTCTCCCAGCACATCCCGCAGGTTCTTGAGGGTGCGGCCCACGTACTTGGCGTGGGCGTGGGCAACATCCACACAGAAGTACTCCGCCCCGGCATCCCGGAGTGCGGCAGCTCGTTCCAGATCTCCCTTACCACAGCCAATCGAGACAAAGGCCGGATGTCGGCATTCCCGGAAAATGCGGACGTTTTCTGCAACGGACATGAAGCGGTGCAGCACCCCGATGCCGCCCTTCTCTCCGATGAAGTTTGCCATCGCGGACTCGGTGATGGTGTCCATGTTGGAGGTCATCACGGGCAGGGCGAGTTGCAGCTTGCCCGTGCGGTCGGTCATGGAAGTGTCCACGACCTTGCGGGATTCCCAGTGGTTGTACGACGGCACCAGCAACACGTCGTCGTAGGTGATGGCTTCGGTGGGCATGGTTTCCCGGTGTGAGGAAGGTACGGATTCAGAGTGGCACTATCCCTGAAATCATGTGGGGAAACTGCACGGATTGCAAGCTGGGAAAATCAAGGATTCCCGGTTCAGCCGCCTCCGAACTGTTTGCGCAGCTCGTTCTTCTGCACCTTGCCCATTGCGTTGCGCGGGAGTTCCGGGAGGGAGTGGACCGTCTTGGGGCACTTGAAGCCCGCGAGTTGTTCCCGGACGGCTGCGATCAGCGCCGAGGAATCCAGCGTGGTGCCCGTTTCCGGGACGACCACAGCGGTGACGGCTTCTCCAAAATCTGGATGCGGCACTCCGATCACTGCGGATTCCAGCACGCCCGGCAGTGCGTCCAGCACCTGTTCCACTTCCTTCGGATAGACATTCAACCCGCCACTGATCACCACGTCCTTGCCGCGCCCCACCAGCATCACCGTGCCGTTTGCATCAAGCTGGGCGATGTCGCCTGTCCGGAACCACCCCTCGGCGGTGAACTCCTCGGCAGTTTTCTTCGGCAGTTTCCAGTACTCCGAAAAAACATTGGGGCCGCGCACCTGCAAGCCGCCCGGTGTGTCTAGACCAACGGGTTGATCCTGCTCGTCGCAGATGCGGATTTCTGCTTCCGGCAAGGGTTGTCCCACGGTTCCGGCACGGCGTTCTCCGTGGAGCGGATTGGAGAGGTGCATGCCGATTTCGGTCATCCCGTAGCGTTCGAGGATGGTGTGCCCCGTGCGCTCCTGAAACTGCCGGAAGGTTTCTTCCAAAAGCGGGGCCGATCCCGAAACAAACAGCCGCATTGAGCGGCACGTCTCCGGAGTGAGTCCGGGCGACTGCACCAAGCGTGTGTAGTGAGTGGGCACCCCCATGAACGCGGTGCTGTGTGGCAGACGCTCCAGCACGGACTCGGCATCGAACCTCGGTAGCCAGTGCATGGTTGCGCCGGAACCGAGGATGCAGCCCACCGCGACGAACAGCCCGTGCGTGTGAAAAATCGGCAGGGCGTGGACCAGCACATCCTCGTTGGTGAAGCCCCACGCCTGCACCAAGACGGCGGCATTGGAGCGCAGGTTGCGGTTCGTGAGCATCACACCCTTGGGGCGTCCGGTGGTTCCGGAGGAGTAGAGCAGGGCGGCAAGATTGTCGGCTGCTGTTGAGGAAATCTCCGTGTNNGGTTCTGNGTTTGCGGCAGCATCCGTTAAACTTCCGGAACCAGTGTCGTCAAGTGTGTGCAACTGCATTCCGGANGTGACGAGTTCGGCGAATTGCTGCTGACGCTCNGGANCGCAGACCACCAGTTTCGGTTCGGCATTTACCAGAAAGTAGCGCAACTCCTCGCGCTGGTACGCCGGGTTCATTGGGTGAAACACAAATCCGCCCCGCAGACACGCAAGGTAGAGCAGCAGCGCGTTCACCGATTTCGGCACCTGCGCACTCACACGATCCCCCGGACTTCCCGGTTGCGAGGGCTTCAGGTCCAATCCGCGCAGCCAACCTGCGAGTCGGGCGGTTTCCCNGTCCAGTTCTGCATAGCTCAGGGTCGAGCCATCCGGATGCAGCAAGGCGGGTTTGNCACGGTCCTTGGGGAAGCGGGATTGAAACCACTGGAAAAGATTTTCAGACATGGGCATTCATGAAAAATTCGGGGGTTGGCAGGAGTGCTTTAAGCTTTGCAACATCCTGCCCTTGCAATCCAGTCGAGTCCAGCGTTATCCTTCTATCTGATAAACNGCAACCCGATCTCTTTGAAACTGGAGCAAAACAATGACCGAACAACTGTGGCGCTTGAGCGCCTGCGAATTGGCGGAGGGCATCCGCAAACAACGTTTTTCCTGCGAAGCCGTGATGGTGTCCGTGACGGCACGCATGGCCGCGCACAACCCCCGGCTCAACGCGGTGGTGGACGACTATACCGAGGAGGCGTTGGNGGAAGCACGGGAGGCCGACCGCGTGTTGGCGTCCGGAGCCGAGGTGGGCGAATTGCACGGCGTTCCAATTACGATCAAATCCAACATTGATGTCGCGGGCAAGCGCACTCCNAACGGCCTGCCGCACTTTGCCNATTTGATCGCCACGGAGGATTCCCCGGTGGTGAGCAACCTCAAGAAAGCAGGAGCCATCATCATTGGCCGCACCAACACTCCGGAGTTGTCCATGCGCATGACCACCGACAATCCCCTGCATGGACGCACTTTGAATCCGTGGGAAGAAAATGCGAGTCCGGGGGGTTCCTCCGGTGGCGCGTCCTCAGCGGCGGCAGCCGGATTTGGTCCGATCCATCACGGCAATGACATCGGCGGTTCGTTGCGGTTTCCTGCCTTCAACTGNGGGCTGGCGACCATCAAGCCGAGCTTTGGACGTGTGCCGGCCTACCTGCCCTCGGCTCCAGCAGAACGGGGGATGTTGGCGCAGTTGATGTCCGTGCAAGGGGTCATTTGCCGTGAAGTGCGGGATGTGCGTCTGGGCACGCGCATCATTGCCCAAAGCGATCCCCGTGATCCCTTCTGGATGCCCGTACCCTTTGACGGGTGGCCGCAGGAAGCGGAACCGCTGCGGGTGGGTGTCACCACCGAAACCTATGGACACCCCATCGATCCGGAGATCAAGGCGGCGGTGGAACGGGCAGCAGATTTTTTGACGGATGCGGGTTATGCAGTGGAGCCGATCAGCACGCCCTCCGTGGACGACGCGGCGCAGTGCTGGTTCCGCTACCTCGGCCACGAACTGGAAACCTACCTCATGCCACTGGCACGGGAGCATGGCAGCAACACCATCCAGCAGATCTTCGAGTGGTACTTCCAGATGGGCGCGGTTGCCACTCCAGACGAATACCGTGACGGCATCAAGCAGCGCACGGCGATGGTGCGCGAGTGGAACATCCTGCTCGATGATTGTCCCCTGATCCTCTCGCCGTACTACCTGCAACCCACTCCGGATTGGAACTGCGATGCCCGCAGCTTTGCCGAAACGCAGGCCGCGTTCAAGGCCGCGATTTACAGCACCGGACTCAACTGGCTCGGATTGCCCTGCGGCATCGTCCCCACCGGATTGGTGGAAAACCGCCCTGCCGGAGTCCAAATCATTGGACGGCGCTTCCGGGAAGATCTCATTCTTGATGCAATGGAGCAGGTCGAGGCCCGTGTTGGTGTCCTCACCCAACAACTGTGGGCGCGTCCGGACAGTGCGTGACGGGTGCGTCTGTCCTAATCCTCTTTACAATTGAGTGCAGGAGAGCACTTCCCTTTCCAACTAGACAAGCCCCAAACCAAAAAAGCTCTCCCGCCAGCAACGCCAACGAGAGAGCTTCTTGATCCTTGTCCTTCGGCAATGACCCAGGCTCAGGCCATTGTTCTCTGCAAAGCGTTTTCCCGCCAGCAGGACGCCAGCAGGAAATGCTCCGAAAGGCGGGGTTAGGAAGGGGAAGTAAAGGGAAATCTGAAAAAATTCAGGCGTCTGGCAAGTTTTTCGAAGATTTCAGGCGGCTTGTGCAGAAAACGCCAGTGCAATGATGCGGACGGTCTCTTCCCAGAGGCCAAGTTGGGAGAGGGTTTCACGGTCATGCCACTGGACGGCTTGCGCATCGTCTCCGGCGTGGGGGACTCCGGAACTCCACTTGCTCCAGAAATCGACCAACGTGTAGTGGTAGTGCACCCGTCCATCCGGATCACGCACGAGCGAATCCACCACATCGAGCAGTTCTGGAGCTGCGATCTCTAGTCCGGTTTCCTCCCGGATTTCCCGAATGGCGGCCTCGGCGACCGTTTCTCCTAGCTGTTGCGCTCCGCCGGGCAGGCTCCATTCACCAAGCCGGGGCGGACGCCCCCGCCGGATCAGCAGCACGGACTCTCCTTTCAGCACCACCACGCCCACTCCCACAAAGGGTCGGGTTGGGTACGCTCGGGAATCAGGCATCGATCGGCTCCAGCCATTCCGGGGTTTGTGGTTCGGCGAGTGCGGTGGAATTGCAGAGCGGGCGAGGCATCGTGGTTCAGGAAATGAACAGCACTAGCAAGTATGACAATAGTGTTACCAGCGCCAATCCGGAGAAGCAGCCCAGCGGCGTCGGGGTCCAGCCCGGGAGCGTGGGCGTTCCGGGAAGTTTTGTGTGCGCGCGGTTTGCAGTCATGAGGATTTCGTCTCCGGAACGGTGCGGCGGATGGTGTTGGGCAACGGAAACGGCGTGAGTTCGACTCGTCCGGATTCGAGCGTCACCGGATTTTGCGCCTCGGCGATGGCGTGTCGCACCCAGCCCAGCGCGGCACGCATCCCGTCCTGCGTGATCGGCGAAACGCTGGTGAGGCGTCCGATCTCGTTGCCGTCGTGAAGCAGTGGTGCGCCTGCCGCAGCCTTCACGCTCTCCGGGATGCGCAGGCCCACGAGTTGCCAGTTTGGATGCCCCCGGTGGAACATGCGGGCGTGCGGCTCTTGGCCAATGTAGCAGCCCTTCGTGTAAGAAATGTGATCGCCCAGCGCGGCTTCCTGCGGAAAGTTCTCCGGACCAAAATCATTACCGGGACGCGGTAGCCCCTCGGCGATGCGCATGGCGTCCACGGCCTCGGTGCCGACCAAATCGCATTCCGGATCGGAGTTCAGTACGGACGCCAACCACTCGGCGGCCCCTGCAATCGGCAGCAAGCAGCCCCAACGGGTTTGCGTGCCCCACGGNACTGGAGCCGCATGGAACTCGAATTCGCCAAACGATGCCGTGCAGGCTTGCTCTGGAATCCCAAGGCGGTGCAGGGCCACTGTTGATTTGGAACCAAACAGATCCATGCGGATTTGCTCGCGGCTCAAGAAGGCGAGGGTGACGTCTTCGCGGACGAGGTAGTGGTCGAGCAAGGTGCCAACGGCAATGCCCGCTTCCGCTTCGCAGCAGATCACGANGCATTCCGCAGCGAGCTTCAGCACCTCCAAGCGCTGTTTGATCTTGCCCTTGCTCCCGCAGAATAAATTGGGTTGCCAACGTCCGCAGGGTAAACCNACGATATCGTTCGTGAGCAGCCCATGCAGGAAGNGNCTGGCGTCCGGACCCTTGACTTCGATCAGNGGACGAATTTGCAGGTCCAACACCCCACAGCCGTGCAGGATAGGNTTGATTTCCGGCTCCAGTCTGTTACCGTATCGCAAAGCTTGGAAGCGGTCCCCGACTGTTTTAAGCACTGCACCACGGTTTGTGTGCAGGTCAACAAGGGGTTGTAGTAGGCTCATTCGGAACTTGGTGTTGGTTGNGACAAGGGTTTCAGTGTAGCGCATGCCTCGAAAAGCTTAAGCGAAAACCCAACCCTTGTAACATCATGGCAGACATCATTTCTGGAAAAACCATTCGAGATCAGATTCTTGAAGAGCTTCGTNCGGAGGTCGAACGCCTCACCAACGCAGGAACCCAACCGTGCCTCGCGGTCATTCTTGTGGGGTCCGACCCCGCTTCGCAGGTGTACGTCGGCAGCAAGCGCCGCACCTCCGAACAGCTTGGGATGCGCTCGCTCTCGCATGACCTTCCGGCCACCACCACCCAAGAGGAACTGGAAGCACTCATTCGCCAGCTCAACGACGACCCCACCGTGCATGGCATCCTCTGTCAACTTCCGCTGCCGGACGAACTAAACGAAGTCCGCGTGATCCAGACGCTCTCGCCGGACAAAGACGTGGACGGTCTCCATCCCATCAACGCNGGGCTGATTGCGATGGGCACNCCGAAATTTATCTCCTGCACTCCCTACGGAGTCCTCCAGCTGCTCAAGCGCAGNGGCGTGCAAACTTCCGGAAGCCACGCGGTTGTGCTGGGGCGCAGCAATCTCTTNGGACGCCCGATGGCAACCCTGCTCTCCAGCAAGGNCTGGGATGCGACGGTCNCCNCCTGCCACTCCCGCACCCGCGATTTGCCGTCTGTGACAAGTCAGGCNGACATTTTGATTGCCGCGNTTGGACGGCCTGAGTTCGTCACCACCGAGATGGTCAANCCCGGAGCGGTGGTCATCGATGTGGGCATCAACCGCATTGAGGACGCCAGCGCCCCCAAGGGCAGTCGGCTTGTGGGCGATGTCGCCTACGGCCCGGTTTCGGAAATCGCCTCGGCGATCACCCCCGTGCCCGGCGGCGTGGGGCCGATGACAATCGCCATGCTGATGGTGAACACCGTCAACTCCGCCCGCTGGCAACAGGGTTTGCCGTCCTTGGAGTTGTAAAATTTTCGTTGATCATTGGGAGCATTCCGTATAGACTTGCACCCCGTAGTGTGCCGTCTGGGGATGGACGGCAGCTTGCTGCATTCCGCAGCGCTTTCTTCACTTTCCGGATTTCCGGAGCAAAACCAAGGAGCATGATATGGAACGTGTGTTCAACACACTGCTGGCCGCTGCGTTGCTGGCGGTGTTGGCCGTCCCGGCGCTGGCCTTCAAACCGGCGGTCGTCTTTGACATGGGCGGCAAGTTCGACAAATCCTTCAACGAGGGTATCTGGAACGGCACCGAGCAGTTCCGCAAAGAAACGGGCATCCGCTACCGCGAAGCCGAGGTCACGCAAGAAGCTCAGCGTGAACAGTACCTGCGCCGCTTTGCGCAGAAAGGATCCGACGTGGTGATCGCCGTGGGCTTCGCGCAAGCTTCGGCTGTGGAGAAGGTCGCCCAGGAGTTCCCGAACACCAAGTTCAGCATCATTGATGTGGATTGGCTGAACCTGCCGAATGTGCAAGGCATCGCTTTCAAGGAGCATGAGGGGTCCTTCCTTGTCGGCGTGCTTGCCGCGATGAAAAGCGAGACTGGCAAGGTCGGCTTTGTCGGCGGCATGGACATCCCGCTGATTCGGCGCTTCGCCTGTGGGTACGAGCAAGGGGTGAAATACATCAACCCCAAGGCCACCGTCTATCAGAAGATGACAGGCTCCACTCCGGCGGCGTGGAATAACCCGACAAAAGGTGGAGAACTGGCGAAGAGTATGTACGACAACGGTGCGGACATCATTTATGCAGCAGCAGGCGGCACCGGACTGGGGGTGTTGCAAGCGGCGGCAGACAATCAGAAACTCGCCATCGGTGTGGACAGCAACCAGAACCACATCCAACCCGGATATGTGTTGACCTCCATGCTCAAGCGTGTGGACGTTGCGGCCTACGAAATCTTCAAGACGGCTCACGAAGGGACCTGGAAGCCCGGCGTCAAGGTCTTGGGCCTCGCCGAAGATGGCGTGGGCTGGGCACTTGACGAACACAACGCCCATCTCATCAGTAGCGCGATGAAGAACAAAGCGGAGCAGGTTCGTCAAGATATTAACTCCGGCAAACTCCGAGTCCATCGCTACGACGACACCATGTCTTGCCTCTCACATCAGGCTCTGATCAGGAAGTAAATCAGCACATCGATCCTGATTGACCACATCCGGAGCGGTCTCCGCTCCGGATTCCCTCCATTTTTACTTGTTTGGCGGCAGCGTGATTTTCAGAATTATTCTTGTTCTTGTCCTTGTGCTGGGGTGCTACGGCACGAATCCGGTGTTGGGGCAGGATGTTCTGAGTTTGGAAAAACTACCGAACGCGTTGCAAGCCCTGCAGGGTAACGAGATCCGCTACCGTAAAAACTACCTCGGCAAGTCTGTGCAAGCCTCCGGGCGTTTTCTGCGACTGTCCCCAATTGCCAATCAGGTTCCGGAAGCATGGGCACTGCTCATTGATTCCGGCAAGTTGCAATTTCGTTGTCTGCTGACTCCGAACGAAGCCATCAACTTTGCCGAATTTGAACCCGGCATGGCCGTCCGCGTGGAAGCTCGGCTGGCTAAGCCTGTTGGTTCCGGACGGGAGGCGCTGCCTTTGGAGGATTGCCAAATCGCTAAGGCGCGGCCCCCTTTGCCCAAGGGTTTTCGTCTAACTGGACGCTGGAAGGGCTGCCTGATCCGCTTGGGACTCAAGCCGCAGAGTGGGAAAAGCTGCTCGCTCTACTTGACCCTCCGGGGCAAATCTGGAGCAGTGTCCCTGAAAACGGTGCAAAGCCGGGACGGGCGTAAGATTGAAGTGCGCAACGCCCGCATTGAGGACGGCAGGCTCTTGGGCTGGACCAGTCACTACCCCTACAGCGGCAAAAGCGGGGAGTACACTTGCAAACTCCCGGAACCGGATCTCCGCTTCGACTGTGACTGGAAATCCGGGAACCGCGAGGGCACTCTGCGTTTCAAGTGGTTGCGCTGATCCCGAATCCTCTTGAACCTTCTAGGGCATCCCCGCTAACGTATTTGTTTTCGCATTCACAGAAACGCCAATGCCCCGTCCCATCATCATTGATACCGACCCCGGGCAAGACGACGCGATTGCGCTCCTGCTTGCGCTCGCGTCTCCGGAGCAACTGGAAATTCTTGGCATTGTCACAGTTGCCGGCAACGTCCCGCTCAACAAAACCACCCACAACGCCCGCGCCCTCGTCGAGTTGGCCAAACGCCCCGACGTTCCGGTCTACGAAGGCTGTCCGGGACCGTTGGTTCACGATCTCGTCACCGCCGAACACGTCCACGGAAAAACCGGTTTGGACGGCTGGGACATCCCGGAGCCAACGCATCCGCTCCAGCCGCAGCACGGCGTGGATTGGATCATCGACACGCTCCAGAATGCTGAAGACAATTCGATCACACTTTGCACGCTCGCACCGCTCACAAACATCGGCATGGCGATTGCGAAGGCGCCAGACATCCTCCCGAAAATCCGCGAAATCGTGATCATGGGCGGGGGTTTTTTTGAGGGTGGAAACATCACGCCCACCGGGGAGTTCAATATTTTTGTGGATCCCCACGCGGCCCGCGCTACTTTCGAGTGCGGACGGCCCCTCACCGTCATGCCGCTCGATGTCACTCACAAGGCTCTCATGCAGCGGGAATGGCTGGAAAGCTTCAAAACGCTCAACACCTCTGTTGGGAAGGCCACTTACGGGATGCTCAATTTCTACGAGCGGCACGACGTGGAAAAATATGGCACCAACGGCGGACCGCTACACGATCCTACTGTGATCGCCTACCTGCTGCGCCCGGAATTGTTCAAGGGCAAGTTCGTCAATGTGGAGGTGGAAACCCACTCGGCGCTGGCGATGGGCATGACCGTGATGGACTGGTGGAACGTCACTGACCGCGAACCCAACGCGACCGTGATGCACTCCATTGATGCCGACGGTTTTTTCGAACTGCTTTACGAACGGTTAGCCAAGCTCTGAAGGCTGTAGGTGTTTAGGTGATAGCACGGGTGGCGTACCCGCGCACAACATGGGGGAGGTAGCGCGAGAGAAGGGACAGGTCTCGAATTGGGTGAGTTGCATTTACGAGTTGAATCCGCGCATGAAAACAGCATGAGGTTCTTGTCAGTTCTTGTGCGTTCTTGGCTGAATTTTAAAACTGAAAACTGAAAACGAAAATCTGAAATGCCCGCCGCCATTGAACTGATCGGCATCAGCAAGCACTTTGGTGCCGTACAGGCCAACCACGACGTCAACTTGACGGTGAAGTCCGGGACGATTCACGGCATCATTGGGGAAAACGGCGCAGGCAAGTCCACGTTGATGAGCATCCTCTACGGCTTCTACCAAGCCGATGCCGGGGAGATTCGCGTACAGGGCAAAGCGCTGAAGATTCACAGCGCCCACGACGCCATCGAATCCGGGATTGGGATGGTGCATCAGCACTTCATGCTCGTGGACACCTTCACCGTGCTGGAAAACGTGGTGCTGGGGGTAGAGTCCGGATTCCAACTCGACCGCTCCTTGGAGGATGCGCGTCAGGAACTGCTACGGCTGGAACGGGAGTATCGTCTGGAGGTGGATGCCGATGCGCTCATCCAAGATCTGCCCGTGGGTTTGCAACAGCGCGTGGAAATCCTCAAGGCGCTCTACCGGGGGGCGAACATCCTCATCCTTGACGAACCCACCGGGGTGCTGACCCCGCAGGAGGCGGATGACCTTTTTCATATCCTCTTCGAACTCCGCAGCCAAGGGAAGACGGTGATTCTCATCACCCACAAACTCCGGGAAATCATGGCAGTCACCGACCACGTTTCGGTGATGCGGCAAGGAAAAATGGTCGCGCACCGCCTGACTTCCGAGACGAATCAGGAGGAACTCGCCGAACTGATGGTGGGCCGCAAGGTGCTGCTGCGCGTGGACAAGGCTCCAGCGCATCCGGGCGAACCCGTGCTGGCGGTCGAACACCTCAGCGTCCGGGACGAGGCTGGAGTTGAGCGCGTCAAGGATGTGAGTTTTGAAGTCCGGGTCGGCGAGATCATCGGTGTCGCGGGGGTTTCCGGAAACGGGCAGACCGAGCTTCTGGAGGTCATCACAGGAATCCGCCCCCTTCAGCAAGGACGGCTGTGGCTCAACGGCACAGAAATCACTCCGGAGGCTCATGCGGACGGGGCACGGCTCCGCGAGCTTGGGCTGGCGCACGTTCCGGAAGACCGACAGCGCATGGGCTTGGTGAGCACTTTTGAGGCCGCCGAGAACATCATCCTCGGCTACCACCGCGATCCGAAATACAATGGACTCATCGAAATGAACCGTAAGCAAATCATCGCGGAGGCGCAGCGGGAAATGGCTGCTTACGATGTGCGTCCGGCCAATCCGCTGTTGCGCTCCTCCCTCTTCTCCGGAGGCAACCAGCAGAAGCTCGTCGTTGCCCGCGAGATGGAACGCGATCCCAGCCTACTTGTGGTCGGGCAGCCGACACGGGGGGTGGACATCGGTGCAATCGAGTTCATCCACCGCCGCATCCTCGCCATGCGTGACGCGGGCAAAGCCGTGCTGCTGGTCTCAGTGGAACTCGATGAAATCCTCTCGTTGAGTGATCGCATCCTCGTGATGTTCAGTGGACGACTGATGGGTGAAATCCCGGTGGCGGAAGCGGACGAACGGGCCATCGGTTTGCTGATGGCAGGTGTACAACAGGAGGTCGCATGAGCGTACGCACCGCGAATATCCTTGTCGTCACCCTCATCACCGTCATCAACCTGCTGATTGCCTTCGTCATCTCCGGAGTCTTTGTCTGGTCGGTGGGAGAGGATCCACTGTTTGCGCTGGAAACGCTGCTCTATGGCGCATTCGGCTATGATGAAGGCATTGGTTACACGCTCTACTACACGACCAACTTCATCTTCACCGGACTCGCCTTCGCGGTGGGTTTCCACTGCCGACTCTTCAACATCGGCGCGGAAGGGCAAGCCTACATCGGCGGACTGGGCGTGGGGCTGGTGTGTCTCTGGTGGGGAGATTGGCCGACGTTGCTGGTGTTCCCCCTCGCGGTGCTGGCGGCAGTGGTGTTGGGCGGAATTTGGGGGGCAATTCCGGGATACTTGCAGGCCAAGCGCGGCAGCCATGTGGTGATCACGACCATCATGTTCAACTTCATCGCGTCCGTGCTGATGGTCTATTTGCTCGTCAACGTCCTCATCCAGCCGGGGCAGATGTCTCCGGAGTCTCGCGAATTCGGGCAGGGTGGTTTCCTTCCGGCAATGCACGAAATCCTCGCCCCACTCGGCATCGAGATCACGCCGACGCCACTCAATTTCACCTTCTTCTGGGCGTTGTTCTGCGCGTTTCTCGTCTGGCGTTTTGTCTGGCACACACGTTGGGGCTACGAACTCCGGACCGTGGGCGCGAACGAAACCGCAGCAGTTTACGGCGGCATCAGCGTCACGCGCAACACGATCCTCGCGATGGCGATCTGTGGAGGCTTGGCAGGTTTCGTGGGCATCAACGAGTTGATGGGCTTCAACCACCGTATCATCCTCAACTTTCAGTTCGGCTACGGGTTCACGGGCATCGCCGTTTCGCTGATCGGTCGCAACCATCCCTTCGGCATCTTGCTCGCTGCTCTGCTCTTCGGTATCCTCTATCAGGGCGGAGCGGAACTCGACTTGGAGATGGAGTTCATTGATCGCAATATGATCGTCCTTATCCAAGGCTTGGTAATCCTCTTCGCCGGAGCTTTGGAAAACCTCTTCCGCCCGCAAATCGAGGCGTTCGTGAAACAGCTCGGTTCCAAAAACCAAACCCGGACGGTAGCAGCGGCGTAAGGGGATGCGATGGCACTGACGGATGAGGACCGGCAAGCCCGACTGGAACGTCTGAATGCCTTAGAGCAACGCAAGGATCGGCTGGAGCAGTTGTTGGCGGAAGCTGTGCGGGAGCAGAATCCGGGCGAGCAGTACCTGTTCCCGTCGAACCACGCCGACCTGCCACTTCGGGAGGTTGCGAACTTCCGCGCCCAGCGCTCCGGCTTCGCCCATTTCAACCCGCAGCAAGCCAGTATCGAACCGCGACCGGAATTCCGGCCCGTTGACTTGGAGAGTATTCGCACCAAACTGGATGAGGAGGCTCCGCAACCGCCCCAAACTCCTGCCCTGCAAACTCTGGAGCCGGAACCTACTGAGGCTGCGGACACCACAGCAGGGGTAGCAGTGACAACGGAGGAAACTGTAGCAAATGCAACCGAAACTGCTGCCGAAATCAATGCGGAAGTAAACGATTCTTTGCCAGAAGCAGTGGAAGATTCCGAAGAGGATGACTTGGAAATTCCTACTGCATCAGAAGATGCTGAAGCCTCCGAAAGGAGCTAATGAACATCAGGAAACCTCATGGCTGAACAAATTGGACTTGAAACCTCCGGACGGGATCTGGAGTTTCTGGCGGATGTGCCGCAGCGTCTGGAAGCAGAAGTGGCGCGGGCGGAGATTTCGATGACCGAGATCGCCCGCTGGGAGGTGGGCTCGGTGGTGCGCTTCGACAAGGTTCCAGGCGAATCGGTGGATCTGCTCGCCGGAGACCGCTTGATCGCCCGAGGCGAGGTGGTGATCGTCAATGACCGCTACGGACTGCGAGTCAGCGAAATCACCCACCCGGACGAGCGTGTGAACGGAAGGCGGCGTTAGCGCAGATCAGGCGGCTTCCGCAAATGCGGTGCGGGCGGCGGCGGCGGTTTGTTCCAAATCGTCATCGGAATGTGCCGTCGACAGGAACAGTGACTCAAATGCGGAGGGGGCAAGGTAAATCCCTTGCCGCAACATGCTCTGGAAAAACCTTGTGAAGCGGGCGGTGTCGCTTTTGAGAGCGTCCTGATAATTCCGGACGGGCTCTTCCGAGAAGAACATCCCGAACATCCCGCCCATGCAAACCGTTTGCAGCGGAATGCCGATTTGCTGGGCCGCGCTTTGGAATTCCTGAGTGAGCCATGCAGATTTGCGGGCAAGCTCCGGAAAGGGGTTTTCGGATTTGAGCAGTTCCAGCGTGGTCAATCCAGCGGCCACCGCAAGGGGGTTTCCGGAAAGCGTGCCCGCTTGATAAACAGGTCCGGCGGGTGCGACCTTGAGCATGATGTCCTGACGACCCCCATAGGCGCCAACGGGCAATCCGCCACCGATGACTTTGCCGAAAAGCGAGAGATCCGGGATGATGTTGAACAAGGCTTGGGCTCCGCCAAAATCCACGCGGAATCCGGTCATCACCTCGTCGAAAATCAAGAGGATGCCTGTACGGTCGCAGAGGCTGCGCAGCCCTTGCAGGAAGTTACGCTCAGGTGCGATCATGCCCATGTTGCCCGCAACCGGCTCCAAGATGATTCCAGCGATTTCCTCCGGATGCGCTTCAATGAGTTCCAAGACAGAATCGAGGTCGTTGAACTCGGCCAGCAGCGTGTGTTCCGTGAAGGAGTCCGGAACTCCGGGAGAATCGGGAATGCCCAGCGTGGTTGCGCCGGAACCGGCTTTGACGAGCAGGGCATCCACACTGCCATGGTAGCAACCCTCGAACTTGACGATCTTGTCGCGTCCGGTGTAACCCCGCGCCACGCGCAGCACACCCATCGCGGCCTCGGACCCGGAATTGACCAGTCGCACCAGTTCCACACTCGGCACGGCCTCGTTGATCAACTCGGCCAGCCGCACCTCTCCAGCGGTGGGGGTTCCGAAGGAGGTGCCCTGACGCAGGGCATTTTCCAGTGCCGCTGTCACCTGCTCGTGCGCGTGTCCTAGAATCATTGGTCCCCATGAGCCGATGTAGTCGAGGTATTCGTTGCCGTCAACATCGTAGAGCCGCGAACCCTGTGCCCGCTCGATAAAAATTGGGGTACCGCCGACGGCCTTGAAAGCGCGGACGGGACTGTTGACCCCACCGGGGATGCGTTGTTGCGCTCGCTGGAACAGTTCGGAGGAGGTTCGGGTTTGCATGGATGGCGTTGGCAGAGTTGTTGAATTCCAAGAATGAAGAAGAC
>PANO01000086.1 GCA_002707655.1 Deltaproteobacteria bacterium | reverse complement strand
GGACTGGCAAGGCCCGCCTTGGCGAGGCACTGCCGCATCCTAAACTTGTCGCGAGTCAATGAAACCGAGGTCGGTGAGTTGTGCGGAATCCTCAAACGCTGGTTCGCCTGTGCGGCCAATTCCACGGATTCGTCATCCACGCCCAGCACCACACGGAGCGGATGGCGCGAGTGCAATTCGGAAATGGCTGTAAGTGAAATTTCCGTCTCGCCAAAATCAAGAACCAGCGTCCGCTCCGGAACCAACTCCGCCAGCACTTGGGGTTGATCCGTGCCGACATGCACCTCCAGATCAAGTGCGTGAGCTGCTTCAAGAAAATCGTGAGTCCGGTAGCTTGAGGCTGGGATCAGCAGCAGAACCGCAGGAGCGGTCATGATTGCCCCTGGCCAAGCAAGCCCTCAAGCCGCACCTGAAATTCCCGACGACGGACCCGCTCGCACTCAGGGGTGTTGGAGCGCTCCCAATCCTTGCTGTCGATGGGCAGCAACTGACGTATGATTGCTTCCAAAGCTTGTTCCTCTTGAAAGGGTATATCCCAAAACGCTTGCTCACGTTCCGTGCCATCCGTTTCTCGAAGTAACTGCACCTTCCAGCCGAGAAAGCGTTGGCGTGAAGCTTCGTTCCGGAAAAGGGTGCGGATCAGGTATTCCCGCTCCAACTCCGGAATGCACACGCCAAACTGCAAAACCTGTTCCGGTGGTCGGTGGTCGGTTTCCGGAAAGAGATCAGCCGGAATTCCCACAAGGCAATCCAGTGTGCTGCTCTCGGTGGAAACGCTTAGTTCCCGGAATTCCAGTGGCAGCCACAGCGGTTTCGAGGGGCCGGATGTTGTGACGACGGAAAGCGTCAACCGCTCCCGGTTGCGAGCATCCCACGCCTCCAATTCGACGGGGTGGGGGTCGTCTTCCAGCAAACGCACGATTTCGATGCGCTCCCGGACGCTACGGGTGATAGCCTGCGGAACCGGATGCCACGACACTGGAATTCCGGTGGTGCCGTCAAGCAGGCGTTTCAGATTGCCTGCATCAAGCAGCCATTCCATCACGGTTTGCCGTAGGTCCGCCAGCACGTAAACTCCTCTTGGTTCCGCACTGCCGTGATCCACCACCTCGAACACCTGTCGCTCTCCACAGCGCAGAATGCGTTTCCAGCCCGGAGGATGCTGTTTGAGCCAGTTGCGGAAAGTACGCTGTTGCACACAACGGTTGAAGTGCGGCTGAGCGAGTTTGGCAAGTTCAAGGCGGCGGGGTTTCAGTCCGGAGTGGAGCGGTTCCGGCCACGGCAGAAATAAGTCCGGCACCTCAAATCCCACCAGCCGTGCTTGCAGGAAACTCCGAAAACTCTGCTCGTCCGGAAAGCAAATGCCCGCAGCCATGCGTACAAATGCGACCGGACGCGCCCCGAATTCCGCATCCTCCACGGCAACCACGATCGCCTGTTCCACGCCGGGAAAGGCCAACAATTTGCGTTCGATGCGCTCTGGATGCACGTTCTCCCCACCCGTGATGAACATCGCATCCTTGCGTCCCAGCACCTCCAGTCGCTCCCCGTCCCAACGGCCCAAGTCCCCGGTCGCAAACCAGCCTTCGGCATCAAAAGGCTGTTGGAGCCCAGAATCCGTGAGGTAGCCGAGGAAGCGAGTTTTGCCCCGGACATGAATCGCACCGGATTCGTCAATGCGCAGTTCCCGGTGCGGCAGTACGGCGGCGGCGGTTTCCCAACGACCCTCGCGTTTTCGCAAGGGTCCGGTTGCCACCTGCGAGGCCAGTTCCGTGCAGCCGTAGCTGGCGAAAACTGGAAGTCCCAACTCGCCTGCCTGCTGAAGCAGCGGTTCCGGAATCAGCGCACCGCCCAGCAGGATGAGCTTGAGCCGTTGCAAGGCCGCACACCCTTCCGCAGTTTGCAGCAGCCGGTGGAGTTGCGTGGGCACCAGCGAGAGGTGCGTGATGCCCTGTGTTGCAATCGTGCGGGCGAGGTCATGCCGATTCGCAGGGATCACCAGCGCAGCGCCCGCCAGCAGCGTGCGGAACACAATCGCCAAACCACCAACATGATGCAGGGGCAGGGACAGCAACCAGCGATCTCCCGATTTTAGCGGCATCACCTGATTGGCTCCTTCCGCACTCCAAAGAAAATTTTCTAGCGAAAGTGCAACCGCCTTGGGCGTTCCCGTACTCCCCGAAGTGAACACGACAAGCGCGGGTGCGCCCAAATCCACGGTGGGAGACGAGTCGGGCGGCAGGGATTTTTTCGGAATCACCTCCGTTCTCATTTCCTGACAACCCACCTGTTTGAAAAGAGATAGCCTTTGGGATTCCGGCAGAGCGGGGTTCAGTGGAACCGCCACCAACCTTCGCATCCAGCAGGCAAAAAGCTTGGGTAAAAGCTGCTCCGGATGAGCAACGGAAAAGCCGATGCGGGTTTCCGGTTGCTGAGGTAACAACGCGGCCAGTGTTGCGGAGTTTTCCAAGAACTTCTGGAAACTCCACGTTTGCTGCGGGGTGATTAGCAAGGGTGTATCACCCCAATGCTCCTTGGCTTGCTGCCACAAATCCGGAGTGATCGCTAGGCTCACCCGCTTCCTTCCCCGACCAGTTCCAAGCTTTCCTCGCATAACCGAGAAGTCTCTGGAAAATACAGAAATCCTCCCGCAACTTTTGGCGACGGGTCCACCAAATCCTGTGCGAGCCACTTTCCGGTGTCCAGTCCGCATGGAGTTGGAGTGCGGGACAAGGCAGTGGCCATGCGGGCAATCCACGCCAACCCCAGCCCGGATTCAAAGCAACTCGTGAACACCACACGAAGGCGCTGCTTCCTTGCCCAGCGCACCCAGCGCGAGGTGGCCCGCCAGCCGCCCAGCACCCCCGGCTTGAGAATCACGGCCTGAACACCTTGTAGCGGCAGGGTGGAGGGTTCCGGATTCGTCCACAAGGATTCGTCCAGCGCAAGCGGCAGACCTGTGCTTTCATGCAGTTTTGGCATGTCTTCCGGACGCTGCAATGGTTCTTCGCAGTAGGCGATTTCGGTGGTTTGGATTTGCCCTGCAAAGTCTTGCGCCTGCTCCAGCGTCCACGCCCGATTTGCGTCCAGCCGCAGTTCCACCTCCGGTCCCAGCATTTCCCGGACAGTTTGAATCCGCTCCACATCGATTGCAACAGACTCTCGTCCGACCTTGAGCTTGACGGCCTGAAACCCTGTACTCCGGAGGCGTTCGCATTCCTCAGCCAACGCACCAACGCTTCCCACCAGCAACCCATTGACGGGCAGCGGAGCAAGTTTTTCCAGCGGACCTGCAGGCGTAGTTTGCCCCTGCTGCTCCCGCAGACTCCATTGTGCCATCTCCAACCCAAAACGCACCGCTGACGCAAGCTGCGGCCACTTGAACTCGGCAAACCCATCGTGGAGTTGCTTCAGGCAGTCCTCCAGTGTTTCGGAATGCACCCCCAGAAGCGGTGCAATTTCACCCTCCGCTTGCTTGCCAGTTTCGTCTTCGAGCTGGAGCAAAAGACCCACACGCTCATGCAAGCTGTGCCCAAGCATCCGCAGGGGTTCGGTCAGTGGCAGGCGGTAGCGATAAACGCGCCAGTGGAGCTGCGAGACCATTAGCCGAGCAGCCAGCCAAGGGCAAGGAGGAGGCTGTAGAGCAACAGGAACTTTCCAGTGAGCGCAAGGGTTTGATTGAGTTCAATACCTTCGGTGCCGCGCAGAATTTGCTGAATCGGCAAACGCCCGACTCCCAGCGACAGCAACGCAAGCAACGCCCCCCAATGGCTTCCGGATTCCAGCACCAACAGCACCGGCAGCATCAGGGCCACCCCAACCGCTAGGACATACTCGTGGCGGGCGAAATCCTTTCCGAAACGCACCGCAAGGGTGCGCTTGTTGGACTGCTCATCGGTATCAGCATCCCGGAGATTGTTGACGGCAAGCAGGGCGGTCGCAATCAAGCCCGGCCCCAAACCTGCCAGCAGCACGGTGCTGTGAATGTCCTGCGCCTGCACGTAGTAGGTTCCACCCACCGCCACAGGACCAAAGAAAACCAGCACGAACACATCTCCCAATCCGTGATAGGCCAGTGGGTAAGGGCCACCCGTGTAGGCGATGCCTGCTGCAATCGAGCAGAGACCGATGACCACAATTGGCCAGCCTCCACGAGTCACGAGATAGAGGCCCAGCAGAAACGCGAGGCCGAAGGTCAGCCCAAAGGCGTGACGCATCGCCTCTGGAGTCACCAAGCCCGCTTGAGTGGCCCGGACGGGTCCGAGCCGTTCTTCTGTGTCTGCTCCTTTCACAAAGTCGAAATAGTCATTCGCAAAATTGGTTCCGATTTGGATCAGCAAGGCACCCAGCAAGGCCGCGAGTGCGGCGAGGGCGTGCCCCTTGCCATCGGCGAAAGCCATTGCGGTTCCCACCGACACCGGCGCAACTGCTGCGCCAAGTGTTTGAGGGCGCAAGGCCAGCCACCAGATTTTTAGCGTTTCTGGAATCATGGTTTGAGGGCGGTCAGGATTGCAGAATGCGCATCGTCGAGGATGGAGTTGTGGTTACTTTTGGGGAGTTCCGAGTAGCTGATTTTTTGCAAATCGAACCCGGCCAGTTCCCGACCCATGCTCACCGGAACGGTTTCATCTGCCGTTCCGTGGAAGAGGTGGATTTCCGGAGCAGGATCGCGTTTGAGCAGTTCCTGCAACCGTGCCCGGTTGTCAAAGTTGTGACGCAGAAACGGAGTCCCCCAGCGTCCCACCACCAGTGCGGCCATGTCCTCCATGCTGGTGAACGGCGCAATCAACACCACCTTGCGCAGCGGATGCCGCACGGCAAACTGCAAGCCTGTCGCAGCACCCAGTGAATGGCCGAACACGCCCAAGGCAGGAGTGCCCGTATTCCCTGAAACTCCGAGCAGCGCCCACGTTTCCTGCAAACCCTGTTCAGCCGATTCGAGGATGGTTTTCGGCGAGGCCGTGCCTTCGCATTGTCCGTATCCCGGATAATCAATGAGCAAAAATCCAACCCCCGGTGCTTCCGCCTGCTGGATCAGCCACGCCCAGTTGAGTGCAAGCGAGGCGTTGCCACTAAAGAACACCCAGAGGAATTCCGGGGTTTTGGCCCCAGCAGTCGGAGGTCGGTAGAAAGCGACCTGCTCGCCCTCGGAGGTGCGGTAGCGAATTTCCTCGAATTCGGAGCCGACAAGCTGGGCGTATTCGTAGGAATCATACGGGCGGGGGTGGTAGATGAGCTTGTGCTGTAGGAGTGCCAACATGAGAACGTATCCGATCGGAAGCAGAAGAATCCACGCAAATGACCACAGCCTCCGCATCTGCATTCACCAGCTTTACTGTTCAGGGGTTGCGAGTGAACTTGGAGAAATCCGGAGGTCGTTTTTCGAGGTAGGCGTTGCGGCCCTCCTGCCCCTCCTCGGTCATGTAGAAGAGCATGGTCGCAGAACCCGCGAGTTCTTGCAGCCCGGCCTGTCCATCGCAATCGGCGTTCAGCGCCGCCTTGAGGCAACGCAGGGCGATGGGCGAGTGCTGGAGCATTTCGCGGCACCAGCTCACGGTTTCTTCCTCCAGTTGTGCTAAGGGGACAACGGTGTTAACCAGCCCCATCTCCAAGGCCTGCTGGGCGTTGTACTGCCGACAGAGGAACCAGATTTCCCGCGCCTTCTTCTGACCAACGATGCGGGCGAGGTAGCTGGAACCGTAGCCGCCGTCAAAGGAACCGACCTTGGGTCCGGTCTGCCCGAAAATCGCATTGTCTGCGGCAATCGTGAGATCGCAGAGCACATGCAGAACATGCCCGCCGCCAATCGCATATCCCGCCACCATCGCCACCACAGGCTTGGGGCAGTTCCGAATCTGCCGCTGGAAGTCGAGGACATTGAGACGCAGGTGCCCGGTGTCGCCGTCTTTGTAGCCCGAATCCCCCCGGACGCGCTGGTCTCCTCCGGAGCAGAACGCCTGCTCTCCAGCACCCGTGAGGATGATCGCTCCCGTGTTTGTGTCTTCACGCGCTTCGTTGAGGGCGTGGATCATTTCCCGCACTGTCAGGGGTCGAAAGGCGTTGCGCACCTCCGGACGGTTAATAGTGATTTTGGCGACGCCCTCAGCGGACTTGTCGTAGAGGATGTCAGTGTAATCTCCGGCGGAGGCCCAGTAGTTTTCGAGCATGATGTTTTCTAGTGAGTAAAGGTGCTGCGAAGTCGTTCTTGCCAGTGTTGCTGTTCCTGGACGTTGGCCTTGCGGTCGGTCACAACCTCGATCAGGGCAGAGCGTTTGCGGGCAACAGCAGACTTGTAGGCCCGACTTAACGATTGTAGAGAATCCGGGGCTTCGTAGTCCAGTCCGAAGAGCTTGGCGGCGTGACGAAAATCAAGCTCGTGCGGAGTTCCGAAGCAGCGTTCAAAGACATCCTCCTGCTGGGCAACAGGTAGAAACGAGAAAATGCCGCCACCGTGATTGTTGATGAGCAGCACAATCACCGGAGGATCAGCTTGAGCCAGTCCGGAGAGGCTGTTGAGATCGTGCAGCAGTGAGAGGTCGCCAATCAGCAGCGTCACGGGCTGCTGCGCTCCTTGGGCGTAACCGAGTGCGGACGAGACCAAACCGTCAATCCCGCTAGCACCTCGGTTGGCCACCACGGGAACCTCTGGACCAGAGCCACTTCCGTAGAAATCCACCATCCGCACGGGCAGGCTGTTGCCGAGAAAGAGTGCGTGTTCCGGAGCGATCTGCCGCGTGAGCCAATGGGCAAGGTGCAGTTCACTGGTAATCGGCTCTGCGTCGTTCACTCCGAAATGAGTCTCCATTCGTTTTGCCACTTGCACATCTGCGTTCTGCCACTGCTGGAGCCAATTGGAATCCGTGCTTGGCATGGGGAGTGCCGAGATCAGAGTTTTGCAAAACAAACTCGAATCCGCTTCGATCCGCAACCGGAAGCGCTGCACCGGATCGTGGCGTTCCGAGTGATTGGCGATCCACACCATCTGCGGGGCTGGAGTTTGTTCCCAATAACTCAGCCAGCGCTTAGAGGTCGGAGGAAATCCGAGGTGCCAAATTGCGTCCGCTTGCCAAGATGCAGATGGAAGTCCGTCGAGCAGAAGCTGATCGAAATGCGTGATGCGGTTTTCGCAGGGACCAAGCCGCAGCCCGGAAGTGGTGTCTGCAAAAATCGGCCAGCCTAAGCGTTGCGCCAACTCCTGAACTGGCAGGCGAGCATCCGGAGGAATCCGCCCCACGCTGAGGATACCCCGTTTGGGGAGGTTCTGGCGCAGTTCGGTGCAGACAGAATCATCCGGAACTCGACAGGGCTTGGTGTGGCGCACCCATGGTTGTACTTCACGCTGCCATGCTTCTGGAGGCGCAGGTTCAACGGAGGGCTGCTTTTTTTCCGGAAGTCCATCTGCTGGAAAAAACGGTTCGCGGAAGGGCAGGTTGAGATGCACCGGTCCCGGCACAGGATGTCGGGTGCGGTGAACCGCCTGATCGACCATCGAAAGCAGGCTCTCCGGTGAAAATTCCGGCCCCGGACAGCCCGGATCGAAAAACCAACGAACGTGCGAGCCGAACAGCTTGGTTTGGTCAATGGTCTGGTTAGCTCCAGTGTCCTGGAGTTCCGGAGGGCGGTCGGCAGAAAGAACCAGCAGGGGCAAGTGTTCAACGGAAGCCTCGATCACTGCTGAAAGTGCGTTGGCCACCGCAGTTCCGGAGGTGCAGATGAACACGGCTGGCCGTCCGGTGGCACGGGCGTGTCCGAGCGCAAAGTAGGCAGAGCCGCGTTCGTCAATTCCGCTGCGGCATTCGGCTTGGGGATGGCGGGCAGCAGCGAGGGTCAGGGGTGTGGAGCGCGATCCGGGAGAAATGCAGAAGGTGGTGCAGCCGTTGCGGACCAGTTCCTCGACCAGCCACTCTCCCCAGCGAGGGTTCCAAATTGCGCTGGGCGGGATCACGCTTGTTTGAGTAGCGAGAGCCAAGTACGCATCTTCGATTCCACCTCGTCCCACTCATCTTCGGGAATCGAACCTTCCACAATTCCTGCACCGGTGTACACCCGCAAGGTTTGCTCGGTCAGCAACCCGGCGCGCAGACCAACGGCAAACTCGGCGGCATCACGGCTCATCCAGCCCACGGGTCCGGCGTACCACCCCCGGTCGAAGGATTCTAGCTCGCGGATATAGGCCAGTGCCACCTCGTTTGGGGTTCCGGAAATCGCCGGAGTCGGGTGGAACGCAGGCAGCAGCTCAGCGTCAGAAACCCCCGGACGTAGGGTTCCGCGAATACGGCTGCGCAGGTGCTGGACGTGCCGCAGGGCCAGTGGCTCCAAATGTGAAAGCCGCTCGCTGTGCAGACAAAATTCCGGCAGCATTGCTTCGAGATACTCCAGTACCATCTCGTGTTCGCGCTGCTCCTTGTGGCTTTCCTGTAACTCCCGTGCGAGTTGGACGTCTTCCTCCATCGTCAACCCCCGCGTCCGTGTTCCGGCCAGTGCCTCGCTTTCGATGCGCTGCTGCTCCCGGCAGTAAAGCCGTTCCGGTGTGATGCCGAGAAAGGCGTGATTCGCTGCAAGCTGGAAGCAGAAATGAAACGCCTGGGGCGCTTGCTTCCGGAGGTGCAACAGTAGATGAATGGGGTCAACCGACTGCTCAAGCGTGAATTCCGCCGAGCGGGCGAGTACGATTTTCTGAAGTGTTCCTTGCCGGATGGCTGCCAACCCGTAGGCAACTTGGGCACACCAACCTTGCTGGTCCGGATGGTCCACACGCCGCTCCACTCCGGGAATCCCGACGAGGGTTTTACATTCCTCAAAACGCAGGGCAAGGAGTTGTTGACGAATGGCGAGCAGCGCCGATTGCTCTTCTGAAACGGTTCCGCGCAGGATGTTCACCACCAGAGTCGCCTCGCCGCCTTCGGTCTCCACGGCAATTTGGGGAATCACGAAGCGGGCGCTCGGCCAGTCTTGCCATTCCGGCGCGGTGCGAGCCTTGGCATCGAAGCGCATCCCGCCAAAGCAGCGCACCGCCGGATGGACGGAATCCAACAACGTCCGCAGTTCCCGGAACATGGCGACACAGCAATCCGGCTGCCAGGCCTCCAGTGCCCACGCCTCGCCCAGCCCGGCGATCTGACGCCGCTGGGTGCGGTCCGACCAGTAGAGCTTGCGCTGCTGCTGCTGCTGCGCAAGCCAGCGCAACGCATCCTCTCCCTGAAAGGNCACCTCCAAGCGCACCAGNTTTCCAGNNTCCGGTGCCTGNCCNCTGCGCAGCCAATACTCCACTTGCTCCAGCAGACTCTTCCGGGCGAACTCGGAATCCTGCGGAGTCTCGATCACAGGTTGCAAACGGGTTTGCACAGAAAATATGTAGGGTTCAAGGGGTTGGGTCATTCCTAGAGATTAGGATGCCATNCCTGCCCTCAGACGGCAAGTCCGCCCGCCACCTCAAAGCCCGTTTTAAGGCACGGATTTAACCTGTAGGGNGCAAGCTGCGTTAGCATCAGAGCCCTGCTTGTTAACGGGCGGGTTGACCAAAGCGGTTTTCACGACTACACTGTTGCTCATCAAGCGGGTTCACCTTGGCCAACGCGATTTTCGCGGCATCCGGATCCGCAGCCTTCCCCTCAGACAAACATGCTTTGACTCCGGCCTGATCGCAAACTTGCGGGGGTCGGTGAACACGGCGCAGCGTTCTGCCGTTGTGCCAAAACCTTTAGTNAAACTGATTCCGTTGGACACCGACACTCTCAAGCTCGTCCGGATGCTTCCGGAAGTTCAGGATCCCTTCCAGCTCTTCCTAGTCCTCCGGAACGACCTGCAAAAACCCCGCTCCCAGCTCCGCAACTATCGGCGTGTCCAGNTTTCCTCAAAAGCGTTGAAGTCCATCCAGCACCCCTTCCATGCCAGCCACATCGAGGGATTCGATGCTATGGGCAACCGGCTTGCCGGACAGCTCAACACTGCCCAAGCCCGCGAACTCTCTGCCCGACTGGAAGCAGCCCTTGATGATTCGGAAGCACGGCTGGACTTGCTGGATTTGTTGTTCAAGGAAGGCAGCCAGTGCAATCTGATCGCCTTCCGGGATGCCTATCTGCTGGCGACTTTGGAAGCAGAAGCNACGCAACTCAGCACGCGCAAACTCAACCTGCTCATCTTGGCGCAGCAGAGTTATCTTCAAAAACTAGGTGGATTCCTGAAGGCCGATCAGGCCAATACCCAAGAAAAACTACGCGGCGGAAAATCTAACTCGGAGACGATACTCGAAGCACAACTCCGGCGTCTGAAGGCGGGCTTGGACTTTGTTGCCGAAAGCCTGAAACTTCTCAAACAAGAGCCGCTGCGGCATGACTACACGCTCAACCTCAAGGAGTTACGCAACCTCAGCAAAATTCCCTTTGGCGACATCAAGTTCGGTTTAGATCCTATGCTGCGGGCCGCCTCGAAGCTGCCGACGATGGAGATGAACCGGCAGCTCATGCTGGACATCCTCCGGCGGGCGGAAGCCCGCAACCCCATTGTTGGTTACCATGAGGCCNGGATGTATGAAATCCTCGCCCAGTTGCAGATGGTGATTGGCNTGGGAACGCANGAGACNNAGCATCACNAACGCACNTTCGACTTGCTCACCCAAGGACTCANTGCCATCCGGCACAGTGTCAACCTTGTTGGCGACATGCCCAGCAAACCCNTCGACTATGCCTGTTTCCAAAAGTACGGTCAGCTCTGCTACGAGGCAAACNGTGCGTATATCCTGCTCCCTTTCCCGGTGCCTNCGGAGCATCAGGAGCGCATGCGGCACGCCGTGGACCTGCTCTCCAAAATCAGCGACAAGNCCCAAGCCCAAGGTCTCCAGCAGAAACTTGCACAGGCGGTTGCCACTGCACAAGCCAAGCACAGCAGTTGAAACACTGGATTGCTCTGGCGGATTCTGCTACACCTTGAGTTTACGCAAGCTAGAATTCGACCGTGCCAGACTCTCTTCTCCAACGCATCGAGGACAAACGCGACGAACTCGTTGCGCTCACACAAGACCTCGTCCGCATTCCGACGGTCAACCCTCCGGGTGACGCCTACACCGACTGTGCCGAGTTCCTCGGCATGCGCCTGAAAGCCCGCAACTTCGAGATCGCCTACCACCGTGCCGAAGGCGCTCCGGGGGACTCGGACCAATACCCGCGCACCAACGTGATCGGACGCATCGAGGGCAAGCGCCCCGGACCCTGCGTCCACTTCAACGGGCACCTCGATGTAGTGCAGGTCGGGCAGGGCTGGACGGTCGNTCCCTTTGCGGCTGAAATCAAAGATGGTCGCATCTACGGGCGTGGCACCTGCGACATGAAGGGNGGACTTGCCGCCGCCGTGATCGCGGTCGAGGCGCTGCTGGAAGAGCATCCGGGTTTTCCCGGAGCCTTGGAAATNTCTGGAACGGTGGATGAGGAAACGGGTGGCTTTGGCGGCGTGGCTCACCTTGCCAAGCAGGGCTTCTTTTCCAAGCCGNGAGTCGATCAGGTCATCATTCCGGAACCGCTCAACGTGGATCGCGTCTGCCTCGGACATCGTGGGGTGTGGTGGTCGGAAGTGGAAACCTTCGGGCGCATCGCCCATGGCTCGATGCCCTTCCTCGGCGATAGCGCCATCCGCCACATGACGGCGTTCCTGAGTCTGTTGGAAGAGCGCTTGTTTCCGGCACTCGCCCAACGGCAAACACGGATGCCCGTCGTTCCGGACGGNGCACGNCGGTCCACGCTCAACCTCAACAGCCTGCATGGCGGTGAANCGGAGCATTTTGAGGGCCTGCCCAGTCCGTGTGTTGCCGATTCCTGCCGAGTAGTACTGGATCGTCGTTTTCTCATCGAGGAAGCGCTGGATGCGGTCAAGGCCGAGGTGATNGGACTGCTCGACGAACTCACCCAGCNCCGACCGAATTTTCGCTANGAAATCCGCGACNTGATGGAGTTCATCCCGACAATGACCGAAAAAGACGCGCCCGTGGTGCAGGCGATCGCCTCCGGAATCCGGGCAGTGCTAGGCAAGGAACCAGAGTACGTCATCTCGCCCGGAACCTACGACCAGAAGCACATTGTTCGCATCGGGCACCTTCAGGAGTGCATCGCCTACGGTCCCGGAATCCTCGATCTCGCCCACCAACCCGACGAGTACATTGTCATTGACGATCTTGTCAACTCGGCGAAGGTGATGGCACACGCCACCTTGAAGCTGCTGGGGATCGCGTGAAAATCCGTGAGGGCATCAGGATTTTGGAGCCCGCTAGGACTCCTCCTTGCCGGAGTACAGCGGCAGGTCGAGGATGAAGGTGGCGCCGTGACCGGGGCGGCTGCGGGGGCGTAGTTCGCCGTCGTGCTGCTCGGCTATCCGGAGGCTGACCGAGAGTTCAAGTCCGGTGCCCCTATGCCGACTCTTCGCTGTGAAGAATGGTTCGAAGACCTGCGCCTGTCATGACTTGGGGATGCCAATTCCGGAATCCCGAATTTCCAACAACACCCGCTGCCCGCGCACACGAGTCTGGAAG
>PANO01000085.1 GCA_002707655.1 Deltaproteobacteria bacterium | reverse complement strand
TAAAAAGTCAGAGGCATCAACTTCGTAAAAAAAACGGATGCTCAGAACACCGTGTATTGAAAGGAACGAGGGTGTCGAATGGTTCGATGACCCCTAAATCTGACTGTATTTTGCATCCAGTGGACTTTTTACGAGACCATCAGACATGACTCAACGACTTCAGGGCAAGACTGCTGTGATCACCGCCGCCGCACAAGGCATTGGACGGGCTACGGCCCTCCGTTTTTCCGAAGAAGGCGCAACCGTCTGGGCCACAGACCTTAACGAAACCGCACTGCAAGCGCTCGCCAAGGAAAACCCTGCCATCCAAACCGCCGTTCTCGATGTCCGAGATGCTGTGGCGATTCAGGCGTTTGCAAAGCAACGTGGTGCGGTGGATATTCTCTTCAACTGCGCGGGCTATGTGCATCACGGCACCATCCTCGACTGTGACGAAGACGACTGGGAATTCTCCTTCGACCTCAATGTACGAGCGATGTACCGGATGCTGCGTGCCTTCTTGCCGGCAATGATCGCAGCCGGAGGTGGCTCCGTCATCAACATGGCCTCGGTTGTTTCTGTGAAGGGCGTTCCGAACCGTTTTGTCTATGGAGCCTCAAAAGCAGCAGTGGTGGGACTGACCAAAGCCATCGCAGCAGATTTCGTGACCAAGGGTATTCGCTGCAACGCGATCTGTCCGGGCACAGTGCAATCCCCGTCACTGGACGAACGCATCGCGGCACAGGGTGGGAATCCGGAAGAAGTACGGGCTGCATTCATTGCTCGTCAGCCCATGAGACGCCTCGGCACCGTGGAAGAAATTGCTGCCACGGCAACATTTCTCGCTGCCGATGAATCGGCTTATGCGACTGGCGCGATCTTCATGATTGACGGCGGTATGACCATGTAGCGGTGTCTCACAGCTATACTTTTCAACCACAGAGATCGCAGAGAGGAAATGGACCTCAAAGACAAAGTCATCGTTGTCACTGGAGCCGCCCAAGGATTGGGTCGCCAATTCGCAGTTGATGTGGCTGCACAAGGTGGAAAGCTTGCCCTTGCGGACCGCAATCCGGAACAACTTGAAAAAACGCGGCAGGAGCTTGCGAGTACTGGTGCAGATGTACGCAGTTACGAACTGGATGTTTCCAAAGAAGCGGAGGTCGAGGGGTTTTACGCGCAAGTGGTTTCCGATTTCGGTACGCTCGACGGTAGCATCAACAACGCAGGAGTGCTTCGGGACAGCTTGCTCGTCAAGGTCAAGGACGGGCAGCTTCAGAAATTCCCGCTCGATAAGTGGCAGGCCGTCATTGATGTCAACCTCACTGGCGTTTTTCTCTGCGGGCGGGAAGCCGCCGCACAATTGATCAGCCTGAAGAAGCCCGGCGTCATCGTCAACATCTCCTCCATCGCCTACCACGGGAACTTCGGACAGAGCAATTACTCCGCCGCCAAAGCTGGAGTTGCTGCCATGACCGTCCTCTGGGCGAAGGAACTCGCACAGCACAACATCCGCGTTGGGGCAATCGCTCCCGGATTCACAGCCACCGAAATGGTCGTGTCTCTGCGCGAGGAAGTGAAGACGAAATTCACCGAAAGCATCCCCCTGCGGCGTTTTGCCGAACCCAGTGAAATCAGCGATGGCGTCCTCTTCATCCTGCGTAACGACTATGTGACGGGCGAGATCATCGAGATCAGTGGAGGTGTCCGGATCTGATGCGGAGCGTTGCGCTCTATGCAGTCACAGTCCTGATCTGGGGCACAAGCTGGCTGGCGATCATCTATCAACTTGGTGTGGTTGATCCTATGGTTTCGGTCGCCTATCGGTTCATCCTCGCCGCCGTGATCATGCACGGACTTTGCTGGGTGAGGCGCCAACCGATGCGTTTCTCCCGGCGCGACCACTGCTTCCTTGCGCTACAGGGGGCCAGCCTTTTCGCACTCAACTACTGGCTCTTCTACAACGCAGAACTCCACATCGCCAGCGGCCTTGCTGCGGTTGTCTTTTCCACGATCATCGTCTGGAACATCCTCATCGGCGCCGTCTGGATTCGACATCCGTTGGATCGTCGGGTGTTGCTGGGAGCAGGGTTGGGGCTGTGCGGAATTGCTCTGGTCTTTTGGCCGGAGGTGCAAGACTTTGAGGCCAACGAGACTGGGCTGTACGGACTTGGGCTGTCCATTGTGGCCACCATCCTCGCCTCGCTCGGCAACATCGCCTCCGCCCGCAACCAGCAGGCTGGAATTTCGGTGCTGTCCTCCAACGCTTGGGCAATGACCTATGGGGCTGGTCTAATGGTGCTGCTAGCACTCGTTTCCGGAAAGCCCTTCGACTTCATGGCCACCCCGCTCTATGTTGGCGCGCTGCTTTACTTGAGCGTGTTTGCTTCCGTGATCGCCTTCTGGAGTTACCTCACCCTTGTTGGAGAAATTGGCCCCGACCGCGCTGCCTACGCGACCCTGCTCTTCCCCCTCGTTGCTCTCGGCCTTTCCACCGTCTTTGAGGATTATGTCTGGACCCTTCCCGCCATCATCGCTGTTTGCCTCATCCTTGGAGGGAATTTGCTGACTCTCCGGAAGCCTGCTGGATGAAACTTGCCAAAACACACCTCCACTATGGATCCCGTTGCCAAGCTCAGGCATCGTTCGTTAGTTCTTGGGATTGGGACTGGTTTAGTTCGTCGACTTTCGGCCCCGTGCAACGAGGGCGGCCCAGCCTTCGGTGTCAATGTTGCTGCCGCAGAGGATGGCGGCCACGGAACGTCCTGCGCATTCCTGCTTGAGCGGACCCATCAGGGCGGCAAGCACCGCACAGCCTGCAGGCTCTAGCGCCAGTTTGAGCTCATCGGCGGCCCAGGCCATGGCGGCGCAGATGGCATCGTCACTGACGCAGACCATTTGGTCAATGACCTGCTGGCAGACGCTGAAGCTCAGGGGAGCGTGAAGGGGGGCACCCATGCTGTCGGCGATGGTGTTCACCTCCACTTTTTCCAGAGGTTGTCCCTGTGCCAAGCTCTGCGTCATGCCCTGAGCACCTTCCGGTTCTACCCCAATGATTTGAACCTGTGGGCGCAGTTGCTTGACCGCCGCCCCCACTCCGGAAATCAAACCACCCCCGCCAACGGCAACAAGCAGGAGGTCAAACCTCTCAAGCTGCTCCACGAGTTCCAGTCCCAAAGTGCCGGTTCCCTGCATCGTCCGGACGCCCTCAAAAGGATGAATAATGGAGCGGCCTTCGGTTTCAGAAATCCGGCGCATTTCCTCGAAGGCGACTGCGATGTCGTCCACCAGCACCACCTCTCCTCCAAACTCGTGAACGCGCTGGATGCGGAAGGGGTTGGCTTTGCGGTGCATGAGCACTTTAGCGCTCGTGTCCAACTCTCGTGCTGCATAAGCTGTGGCGATGGCGTGGTTTCCGGCACTGACGGCGGTCACTCCTTGTCGCCGCTCGGATTCACTCAGCAGGAGCAGGTTGTTCATCGCTCCACGAGCCTTGAAGCTGCCGGCGCGTTGCAAGAACTCGAACTTGAGCTGGAGCGAGGTCGCCCCCAGTTCGCATGAGAAACAGGGAGTTTTGACCGTGTAGGGGCGAATCCGCTGGGCGGCGTTCTGGAGGTCAGCGAGGGTTAGTTGGTCGGGCAGGTTGAGAGTCATGCGAGGGTCTAGGGTTTAAATTTGGTGAAACACGTTGTCAACGAATTCAGCAAGAATCACCAAATCCCTCAACTTCGTGAAGATCAGTTGCTGAGCCATCAATGCCACCGGTAAAAGCGCAGGCCTAGGAAAAAACAAATTCCTCCGATACTGAATAAACCGAGTGCCGACGGAAGCACTTGCAGCAAACCCACACCTTCCGAGATGATTCCCCGAAATGAGTTGGCGAGCATGGTCAAGGGTAGCACCTCGACATACGGAATTATCCAGTCCGGAAAGTTGTGGTAGCTGAAAAAGATGCCGGAAAGAATAAACATCGGCATGGTCACAGCATTGATCCAACCATTGCCACTTTGTGTATTTTGCACACGGGATGAAATCAGAATCGCAATTCCTGCAAAGGCACTGTAACCACTTAAAAACACCAGAGCTAGAGCGAGCAGGCTGCCTTGAATCGTGATCTCAAAATAGAAGTGGACAAATGCATACAACAGCAGTGATTCAGCGGCAGCAAGAACCATGCGGTTTAAGGTGTGCGACAGCAGAAAAACAGACTTTCTTATTGGAGTGGCCACGATCCGGCGCAGCAGTTTTTTGATGCGCAACTCAATCAAATTCCAACCGATGCCCCACAAACAGGCATTCATAACCGACATCGCCATCAAACCCGGAACCAAAAAATCCACATAACGGCTTCCAATCGTTGTTAACGGGCGCACCTCTGTTTGTGGTTTTGCATGTTCCTGTTTCCGAAAGGCTCTCTCCAAAAGCAAATACAGCAAACGCGCCTCCGCATTACCCGGATCAAACCGATAGCGAAAATCCGCGTCCGGACTGCCTTCAAGCCACAATGAGATTTGCCCACGTTTGAGTGCTAAATCAGCCTCATCCTCAGTCATCGCCAGGAATCGAAAACGCGCCTGTTCTCCTGCATTTTCTCCGACTTCCCAGATTAATCCGGATGCTCCGGATATTGATGTTGGAGTATTCCCGATTTTATTCAGTAGCCATTCCGGAAGACTTGTACTGGACTTGGTCGAAGTGATAGAAATAGTTTCAGGATTTCCAGAAACCACGGCCACATTCCGCAAAAGTTCGCCTTTGTTCGCAAAAGCAATTCCCAAAATCCAAGCCATCAAAATCGGAAACCCAAAAGACCAGAACACCACCCCCGGTTCTCTGAAAAACAGCTTGAACTGTGACAGAATCAGTTGATACAGCACGCTGTTCATGTGGTTTGCTCGTCCATTAGTGTGCGTAATTAGTGCTTGGGCGAAAAATAGCACCCCTGAGTTCAATTCAGAGGTGCGACAGAAGTTAAGTTAGCAGATGTAGCGCAGGGACGAGGGAGGTCAAGCGTTTTTTCAGAGGGAGCGCGGAGGGTGAGGACAAGGGCAAGGTAGAGAAGTCTGTACGGAACCACTTGTGCTGCTATGTTGTTCAGGATGAAAGGGGATTCGGCCCTGTGTAGTGCCAGCCAAATTCTGGGGGGATCGGACCTTTGTTACGCCCACCTTGCTGCTGCTGCTGCCACGCATGGGCCAAGATGCCGACCGAGCGGGATAAGCAAAACAATCCGCGAGCCAACGGAGGTGCGAACTGAAGCTCTCCAAAGATAATAGCTGTGGCTCCGTCAATGTTCATGGCAATCCCAGTGGTTCGGCCCTTGTTCAACTGCTTCTGCACTACCATTCCAATTCGTCGGTAGTCGCCGCTGACAATGTCGTTTTGCTCTGCTTCTTCAAGCAACGCCATCAACCGTAGAGTCCGTGGATCAACAGGTTTGTGAAACCTGTTGCCGAATCCGGGGAGGTATTTGCCCTGAGTACGCTGGTAAGCTTTGATGGCTTCACCAACTGCGTTCTCAAGTGGGGTTCCGCCTTCAGTGCATTCTCGGATTTGCTGCAAGAATTCCAGACACTGCTCGCCAGCTCCACCGTGGACATCCCCCAGCATGTTCACTGCGGTGCCCATGGCATTGTTCAGGGAGACACCACAGGTGACCGCCATCCGAGCCGCTGCGATAGCCGGTGCCTGTGGGCCATGATCCACTGAGGCGACCAGTGCGGCTTCGAGTAGTGCGGCCTGACTTTGACTGGGAATTTCCCCCCGCAGCATCAGCCAGATCATCTGTGCAAAACCAAGATGACCGATCAATTTCTCCAGATCATGGCCTCGGATTCTGATTTTTCCGGGGCGCATGTCGATGATTTCGGTCTGCCACCAGCTTTGCACTTTCTTGTGATCCGTGCGTTTTTCCGTACTCATACTGCACCTTCCTTCCGCAAGTGATCGATTTCCTCCTCGCTGCACCCCAATTCCCGGAGCAGAGCGTCCGTGTCTTCCCCGAAGCGTGGAGGTGGTCGCTCCACCGACAAGGGGGATCCATTCAGTTGCATGCCCGTGCGCACGAGTTTCAGTGTTCTTCCCACCCCGGGCACAGCGGCAACGGTTTCTAAAAACCCACGTTCCTGAATTTGAGGTTGGTTCAGTGCTTCTGCGACTTGCAGCACCTCTCCCGCCGGGACTCCAGCCGTGTTGAGCCGTGCCGCCCAGTTGTGGGCAGTGTCCTTTACCAATTCCGCTTCCAGTAATTCACGCAAACGGTGGCGATTCTGCTTACGCAATTCGCGATTCGCAAATTCTTGCCGATGTAGGAGGTCTTCACGATTCAAAAGCTGGCAGAGCACTTCATACTGTTCCTGCTTGTTGGCGGTAATGTTGAGCAAGCCCTCTCCAGTTTGAAAAGTCCCGGACGGGGCGGAGGTGAAGTTTTCGTTGCCCATCGGGGCAGGGGCAACTCCAGCAGACAGGTGATTACTGATCACCCAGCCCATGGCAGCCATGGTGGATCCCAGCATGGAAACATCAATCAGCACCGCCTCGCGTTGCGGCTTGGCGAGTGCTGCACACAGACCCCGAGAGCTGCCGTCAGCCCTCCAAGGGTGTCTGCGATCGGAAAGCCGGCACGTAATGGCCCGGAGGTGTCAGTGCCGGTTACGGACATGGCTCCGGAAAGTCCTTGCACGATTTGATCATAGGCTGGAGAATCGCGAAGGGGACCATTTTGACCGTAGCCCGAAATCGCGCAGTACACCAATTGCGGATTGACCTGCTTGAGCATTTCAAAGCCAAGTCCAAGCCGATCCATCACTCCGGGTCGAAAGTTTTCCACCACCACATTCGCCGTGCCTACGAGCTTCCGGAAAAGCACTCGACCCTCCTCATGCTTGAGATTGAGGGTGAGCGAACGCTTACCCGCATTCTGTGCCAGAAAAGAGGTTCCCATTAGGCGCTCATTTAACTCCAAGTCTGCCCCCAACTGACGTGCAAGACCCCCCCGCTCCGGAACCTCCACCTTAATCACCTCAGCCCCCAAATGCACCAATTGATGGCAGCAGAACGGCCCTGCCAGCACATTGGTCAATGTCTAGGATCCTGATGTGTTCAAGCGGCTTTACCATATNTAGACCTTACCGCAAGTGATCGTGCGAATCGAGGCTGATTTTTTCGGGCACGGCAGCAGCAGCAAGGAACCCCGTGGCGGCTTTGGATTGCACTCGGCGACCACCTTTGTACAATCACTGGGGNTGCGATACTGCGCAAAGCGAGGGTAAGAACAGCAGCGCGGCCCTAGTGGTGACGCTGCGGAGCGAGGTTTCTTGACAAAACGCAGGGACCCTGANTGATTAAATCAGGAAAATCCGTATCCTAAAAAATGAGGAAGGCTCAGGGAATTTATCNAACACCTTTGAAGAGGGAATCAGATGATGAAGAATCAGTCCATCATTTTCTTGCTGTTTTTGAGTTTCACATTGCTGCCCTCAGCGGAGGCCAGTGAGTGGTTTCCGGTGCCGCAGTTCATGAGCGAATCCGAAATCGCAAAAGTGTATCAGGACGCTGTCCGGAGCCAGATCATTGAGCAAAAGGGAGTGCGCAACTCCAGTGGCAGTTCCGGATTAGAACTGAACTGGTTGAAACAAGTCGCGCAGTCGGAGCGTGAGTGGCAGATGAACTTGCAGNAGTTGGAACGCGGCTACCGCCGAGCCCTCAGCGAGGTGATCCTGCGCCAGACGGAACATCAATCGCGGCTGGTGTTGGTCAGTCAGTATGACAATCGCATTGCCACACTGGAAGCGGAAATCCGGGAACTGGAGGTGCGGAGTCGGCAGGTCGCGGGCGACCGCCAGCGCTACGAGCAGGGACTGGACAATCTCCCCTTGGCGACGGTGGCGGTGGTCAAGGCGCTCTACACGGAAGAACTCGCGGCGCGGCTCAAGGAGAGCGGGTACGAGGATTCTATCTTCCGCAAGGCCGGAGAGATCGCACTGACCGTCATGCTGGAAGCGTATTCCACACAAAGCGAAATCCCCTTTCGGCAGGGAGGAACCCGCGTGAGCTTTCTCTATCCGGAGAACATCTCNCGCTTCGACGAGTCCGCGAACGAGTACGTTTACCTGTTCCCCATCATCGAGATCAACCCGTTCGCGGAGCAGAAGTGGGCACAAACCGATGAAATGCCGGGAGTGACGTTCCAGTCCTTCATCTCGCTGGAACAGGCACAGGCTTATCTCCAGCAGGAGCAGGTGGGTGATGCACGACTGACCGAGTGGATTGAGGCAGAACTGAGCACGTTGCAGGCGAACAATGAGCATGTGCTGCAAACCATCAACGGCGCCTTGCGGCACTACAGTACCTTCCGGGAAGGCTTGGCCAGCGAGATCGGCTTGTTGCAGGCACAGATCGGCAAGTTGCAGGTCAAGCGCAACGAACTTTCCGGGAAGGAGGCGCTGTCNCAGAGCTTAGCCGCACTGGAGCAGATTCGTCAGGACTATCGCAGGCATTACGAGCAGCGGGTGCTGTTGGGGTACGAGGAGTATACGATGGAGTTCGATGTGATGTTCAGCGGCAGTTCGCCGGAGCCGCGTCCCCGGAAAACTCGTGCAAGTGGGGAGGATCAGGGCTTGATGGTACGCTCGCAGGAAGTCGTCAANGTTCCGGTCAGCGGACGACCCCTCAAGGACATCTACGCCGACATGATCCTCTCGGCCAATGGCAAGGCCTCCGAGCCGCCACTGATTCCGGAAACGTGGGTGATNCGTGTGAAAGCCGAGGATGAGGCCAGNGAGTTGTTGCAGGGGAAGTTGCGTTGGGGCATTGATCGCGAGGAATTTCAACTGCTGCAACTCAGCCGCCGCAGCATNGGTTCCCGCACCCAGTACCGGATTGCCGTCGCCAAGCGGATGCATCTGCTCTCAGAGGAAAACTTCCCGCCGTCACAAGCGGGAGTGTGTGAGTTCACCGTGTTNTTCCAGCCGGGCAATTTGAAGCTCAACAAAAACNCTCGTCAGGTGATCAACGAAAACACGGAGTGCCTGCTCAAGTATCCCAAGCAGTTGGTGGAACTCACGGGGCACACAGACGGAAACGGGAAAATCAAGAAGGGCGACAACTATGTGAAGCAGGGGATCGTGCAAGCGACCGCTGTGATGGACTACCTCGTGTCGCAGGGTTTTGATCCGGATCGCATTATTCTAGCGAGCAAGGGGGCGAGTATGATTCCAAATGGTTCCGAAACCTCTGATCCGAACAGTTTGCATCGGGTGGAGGTGATTTCCCGTCCGGAGATTTAGCGGGAGTTGCTCACTCGCGCTGCGGCCCGGACAGCGGTTCCGGGTGGTAGTGGCGGAGCAGGTAGAGCAGGGCCTTGCCCAGCACCTTGCGGCTGTCGCCAGGCATGACGAGGCTGGAGACCGAACCGAGCTTGAGCGCTTCCTCCGGATTGAGCAGTTCGCGCTCGTAGCGGGTGCTCAACTCGGCGAGCGCNNCGTCGCGCTCGCTGGTGGAATCGGCTTCCGGAACTCCTTCTTTAAGCCGCTGTTGGTGGTCTGAGAAGATTTGGCGGTACTCGTCTTTGTAAACGAACNGCCGNCCCGCCGGTCCCATCACGGCAATCCGCGCACTGGGCAGGGCGAACACAAAATCCGCGCCGATGTGGTAGCTGTTCCACGCGCAGTAGGCACCGCCGAAAGCGTTGCGGACGATGAGCGTGATGCGCGGCACCCGTAGGTCCACGATGGCGTCCAGCANTTCCCGACCCGCCTGCACGATTCCTGCCTGCTCCTGTTCCGATCCGGGAGCGTAGCCACTGACATCCTCCAAGAAAACCAGCGGAATGTTGTAGAGGTTGCAGAAGCGGATGAACTTTGCGCCCTTGCGTGAGGCGTGGACATTGATGTTGCCGGAATCGAAGGCNCTGTTGTTGGCGATGAAACCGCAGACGTGNCCNCCCAANCGNCCGAAGGCGGTGGTGAGNTGNCGGGCGCGTCCGGGTTGCACCTCGAAATAATCCCCGTAATCNGCAATCTGCTGAAGCAGCANACGCATGTCNAAGGGGGTGTTGAACTCGGAAGCAGGNTNGGTGAAGGTCTTGCGCANCAGGATGGCCTCCTCNGCCANGCAGTCGTCNAGNGNCAGGGANGTNNGGNGGAAAGGCGGCNAGGCTGTGGTNGTTGTCCGGAAGGTAGCTCANNAGGNGCAGCGCCATGCGCANCGCTCCNAATTCGTCCGGAGCCGTNAGATCNACCACGCCGCTTTGGCTNTGAACCTTGGGNCCGCCGAGNTCGTCCGGAGTGATGTCCTCGCCCAAGGCNTGGCGCACNACATCCGGGCCNGTCAGNCCNAAGAAGGTGTTTTCAGGNTGGATCANAAANGAGCCTTGNCGGGGCAGGTANGCNCCTCCTCCGGCATTGTANCCNAACATGAGCATGATCGAGGGCNCCACGCCGCTGATCTTGNGCATGGCGCAGAAGGCNTCNGANTAGCCNTCCAGCCCGCCGACTCCNGCAGGNACGAAGGCNCCAGCNGAATCGTTCATGCCGATGAGCGGGATGCCGTGTTCTCCGGCCAGCAAAATTAAGCGGGCGAGTTTGTTGCCGTTGGTCGCGTCCATCGCTCCGGCACGAACTGTGAAATCGTGTCCGTAGAGGGCGACATCACGTCCTGCGATGTTGAGGATGCCCGTGACAATTCCGGCACCATCGAGCTGCGTCCCCCAGTTCTGGAAGGTGATCTGCGGCTCGTGTTGCGTGAGAACCCGGATGCGCTCCCACACCGTCATGCGTTCCTTGCTGTGTTGAATACGAATCCGTTTGGAACCGCCGCCTTGCTTGGGTTTGGCGATCAGTTCCTCTGCACGGTCCAGCATGTGGTCGTAACGGGAACGGTTCGATTCTCCGGAGGTGTTGGTTCCCGGAGCGAGCGGATTGTCGAGGGTGAGCAAGGCTGACATGAGTTTCACAATGAGCGAGATGGTCTGAAAAGACCGGACATTCGTAATTTACGAAAAACCACTCGAAGGGCAAGCCGAACCTCTCAGCAAGGCAGAAGGCACCGCTCACTGGCCACCAGCAACCGACAACCAGTAAGATGCGTATTGTGTTCATGGGCACTCCGGAGTGGGCGATTCCTACTTTGCGGGTGCTGGTCGAGTCAGGAAATCCGGTCGTGGGCGTGTTCACCCAGCCGGATCGCCCGGTGGGCCGCAAGCAACTCCTGAAACCGTCGCCCGTCCGGGGGTGGGCGGAAGCTCAGGGTTTGCGTGTTTGGACTCCGGAGCAAGCCAGCAGCCCGGAGACGCTGGAAACTCTGAGCGACCTGAAACCGGAGGTGGTGCTGGTCTGTGCTTATGGGCAACTGCTCTCCCAAGCGGTTCTCGAACTGCCTTGGCTGGGATGCTTCAATCTGCATTTCTCGCTGCTTCCACGCTGGCGTGGAGCGAGTCCGGTGCAGGCTGCCATTCTCGCAGGGGATCCGATCACTGGAGTTGCCCTCCAGAAAATGGTACTGAAGCTTGATGCCGGGCCGCTTTTGTGTGTTTCTGACTCGGTTCCGGTGACTCCGGAAGACACGAGCGAAATGCTGGGAGCGCGCCTTGCGGAACTCGGAGCCAAACTTGTGCAAGTCGCATTGCCCCGCTTTGTTGCGGATGCACTTGCTTTGACCCCGCAGGACAAATCCGCAGTGACGAACTGTCGCATCATCCGCAAATCCCAAGGAGGGATCGACTGGTGTCATGAAAGCGCTGAGCAGATCGAACGCAAGCTGCGGGCCTACACCCCGTGGCCTGGAATCTATTGTTTCACGCCCAAGGGCAAACGCCTACAGCTGGTGGAAGTGAAGGTTGTACTAGGCAGTTTTGAACCCGGACAAGTGTATCCGGAACTGCTGATCGGCACCAAGGCAGGAGGGTTGCATGTTTTACAACTCAAACCCGAAGGACGTGGGGTGATGACGGCTGAAGCCTTTTTGCGAGGACATCCGGAGTTGCTTGGAGCAACCCTGCCCTAAACGCAATGTTTTGTGGGGATCTGGGCTTGTGGTTCAGGGAAATTTCCATTAAAGTTTGAGGAAATCAATCGGTCAAGGAATTCATGCAATCTGAGTTCAAACTCTACGTAGGCGGGTTTTTGCTGGCGTTGTTGGTCAGCAGCACACTAGTGTTGATGGTGCTGCACCGCTTGAGCCGCATCTTGCAATCTCGCAGACAGCAATCCCTCCGGGATCAACGTGTCGAGCCAGTACCCCGCTTTGGGGGCATTGGGATTGCCGGTGGGTTTGTTGCAGTGCTGCTGTTGCTGGCGTTCGTGCCGCTCAAAGCAAAAGGCATTGACCTGCGCACCCTGCTGGGCGGAAACCTCGGAGTGATTTTGCTCGGAGGAAGCGCTGCCTGCCTGCTGGGGTTCTGGGATGACTTGTTCGTCATTCGTGCTCGTTACAAGTTTGCTGGGCAGGTTGGAATTGCCCTGCTGACGGTGGTTTATGGACCCGTTGTTGAGT
>PANO01000084.1 GCA_002707655.1 Deltaproteobacteria bacterium | reverse complement strand
GCCGCGTACGATGTAATGGGGCATGGTTTGGTTCGTTGATCAGATTTCAATACTCAGTGAAACTCCGGGATCAGTTGGGATTGCGAAAGTTGACCTGCTGGNGCAAAGAAGAACATCGTCCCTGCATCATCGCAAATCCAGACTTCCTGCGCGCCCTGCTCAAAGTAGAGCCGCCGCTTCTCCGCCAGTTCNGCCTCGCTGTTGGAGGAAAAAACCACTTCGACACAGATTTCCGGAGCCTTGGAGTACGACGCCTCGTGCTTGTGAGCGGCCAAAAATTCCAAAGACCCCCATGCCGCAACTCAGTGAAAATGCGCTCACGCACTCCTGTCAGTTCGCACATCAGAATAGAGATGGACGATTGATAACGCCCGTGCCAGTTGGTTGCGGGACTCATCACGACCTGTCCGTAGCGGTTGGTTTCGATCTTGAACGGCAAGTCCTGCAAATGCGGACTCGCGCACACCTGCTCCCAGTTCATCCTATCTCCGTGAATGCTGTGGTGAAAAAAAGGAATAGTCCTCAGCCGGTCATTTTCGATAAGGCTGCACCTGCTGGTCAATGGCTCCGAAGAGGCTGCTGCCGGATTCGTTGAACATCTCGATGCGCACTCGGTCGCCGAAACTCATGAACGGTGTCGTCGGCTTGCCGTCGCTGATGGTTTCCAGCATCCGGCGTTCCGCAAGGCACGAGGAACCAACGCTGCGGTCCACGTTGGAGACGGTTCCGGACCCGACAATCGCGCCCGCCCGCAGGTTGCGGGATTTGACGGCGTGCGCCACGAGTTGAAAGAAATTAAAAGTCATATCGACCCCGGCGTTGGGCTGGCCAAAGACCTTGCCGTTGAGCCGGGTTTCCAGTGGCAGATGCACCTTGCCGTCCTGCCACGCCTCGCCCAATTCGTCCGGCGTGAGCGCGACCGGACTGAACGCCGTTGCGGGTTTGGACTGGAAAAAGCCGAACCCCTTCGCCAACTCTCTGGGTACGAGTCCGCGTAGCGAAACGTCGTTGACCAGCATCAGCAAGCGGATGTGCGGCTCGCACTCTTCCGGGTTTGAACCCATCGGCACGTCTCCGGTGATGACGGCGACCTCGGACTCAAAGTCGATGCCCCAGTTCTCGGAGGCCAACTCGATGGGATCGCATGGCCCAATGAAATCATCACTGGCCCCTTGATACATGAGGGGATCCGTCCAGAACTCCGGAGGCATTTCCGCGCCCCGCGCCTTGCGGACGAGTTCCATGTGGTTCACAAACGCACTCGCGTCCGCCCACTGATAGGCTCGGGGCAGAGGCGCTTCGCATTGCTTTGGATCAAAGGTTGCTCCAACCTCTGTGTCCGAATGCAGGCGGTCGGAAAGCCGGGCGAGTTCCGGGGCCGCGCTCATCCAGTTGTCCATTGCGGCCTGCATCGTTTGCGGATTCTCCGAACGCAGACAGCGAGTCAGGTCGCGACTGACCACCACGAGTTGTCCGTCGCGGGCGCCATCCTTGAGGGTTGCGAGTTTCATTGCTGCAACGCCTCCCACATGTCTTGGTCTCGCTGCGCAGTCCAGATGCGGGGATGGTCAATGCCGTTGGCCTCGTCGTAGGCACGGGCTACGTTGAACGGCAGGCAGTGTTCGTAAATCGCGTAGTCCGAATATTTTGGATCACAGGCATCGCGGCAGGCGGCAAAGGCGTCTTTGAGCGGCCAGCCTTTTGCGGCGGCAGCGGCCACGGGAGCGTAGGTGTCGTTAAGGAACGATTGCGTGAGATGAATACCCTCGGCCACCATGTCCGGAGTTGTGAGCGCATCCCCGCGTCCGGGCACAAGGGCTTGCGGGTTGAAGCTCTTGAGCCGACCGAGGGTCTCCGGCCAATCGCGAAAATGCGCATCCCCGCAGTAGCACGCCGAACGATATTCCACCGTGTCACCTGAGAACATCACGCCGGAATCCGGAATCCAGACCACCGTGTCGCCCGCCGTGTGTGCCCGCCCAAGGTGCATGATCTCCACGCGGCGCTTGCCGAGGTACACGGTCATCTTGTCGGTGAAAGTCAGGCTTGGCCACGTCAGCCCCGGAATTGATTCTGCCGCTTGAAACAGGCGCGGAAAGCGTCCGTACTCGCTGTCCCAGTCCTCCTGTCCGCGTTCGTGGATGAGCGAGTGGGTGGCCGCCGATGCGATGATCTGCTCCGGCTGATANGCGACCGCGCCCAACACGCGCACGGCATGGTAGTGGCTCAGCACGACGTATTTTACGGGTTTGTCTGTCACCTCGCGGATGCGCGTCAGCACCTCCTTTGCCATCACCGGAGTTGCTTGTGTGTCGATCACCATCACACCATCGTCGCCGATGATGATACCCGTGTTGGGGTCGCCCTCGGTGGTGAAGGCGTACAGCCCTTCGCCGAGTTGCGTGAAACTGATGGTCTTTGCTTCAAGATCGCCCTGCGAGGCGAATGCTTTTTTTGACATATGTTCTCTATCGAATGTGGTTAGGTTGACATGACAGGTTACAGACTATCAAAACGAGTTTGATGATCCAAGGGTTCTCGTGCAATCCGCATCGCTTCGGACAGCACAGCCCGGTCGCCGATGTGATTGGCNAGCAGCAGGATCAAGCGGGCGTTGACCTCGNGGCTCTTGGATTCGCTCAGGTCGTCGTGCATCCGGATGAGTTCGTTGTAGAATCCATCGGGATCGTCAAATTTTGGATCGAGGTTCAGAGGCATTATGAAGCTCATTCAGTTGCAAGTGGCCGTGTTCAGGGCATCCCGGATCACGCCAAGGTCAAACCGTTTCCAGCGGGCAGTGACGTGCTGATCTGGACGCAACAGGTAAGTGGTGCCGACTTGGGCATCGTAGCGTTGAGCAACGAATCCTTGCGAGTCAAAGACACGAATCTCCGCAATACCGGAATTCAATCCCAGCACAAGCGGTTGCACCGGAATCGTATTTTCATGCAAGCGACGGAAGTCCTGCTGGAGTGTTTCCGGAACAGAAGTGTCCGTGAAGTACAGCAGCGTGAACTCCCCCTTGAGCAGATCGAGCAGCCAGCCTTCGCCATCCTGTGTTTGCACCGGAGCATCCACCGCTGGGGCNCCGGGCAGCAGTTTGCCGAACCACGATTCCCCATCCGCAGTGTTCAGTGAAGATTCGCGGTGAATTGTTGGTGTGGAGAGCCGCCCACTGTTGATGAGGNGTCGGGCGAACTTGTGGTCTTTTGCAAGGGACAACACGGCGTTGCGAAACGCGAGGCTGACCGCGCTTTTCGGTGCAATGAAATCGGTGCTTTGCGTCGAGTGCCGGATATTCTCGTCGGCGGCGTAGCTGCGTTCGGCGTTGTAGCTATCGAGCAGGGTCTCCGGAGCCAGTTCTTTCAGCACAAGCTGGAGTTTCCACGCGAGGTTTTCCGCGTCCTGAATACCACTGTTCGCGCCCCGCGCTCCGAATGGCGAAACCTGATGCGCGGAGTCTCCCACGAACAATACCCGTTCATGCCGAAAATCGCGGATACGCCGACTCTGGAAGCGATAGACGCTGATCCACTCCAACTCCGGGTCGATCTCCGCTCCGAGCATCCCGCGCACGCGCCGCATCACGTTGTCGGTGCGCATTTCCTCCTCAGCATCAGCTTCCGGACCAATCTGAAAATCGAGCCGCCACACGTCATCCGGCTGCATGTGCAGCAATGCGGAGGCCGCATCCGTGAAAGTAGGCGCAAACCAGAAGCGGCGCACGGGTGGCAGGTCGGCTTTGGTCTTGATGTCGGCGATCAGAAATTGATCATCGAAGGTGCGCCCCTCGAATTCCAAGCCCAGCGTTTTACGGCAAAAACTNCGGGCGCCATCGGCGGCGATCAGCCAATCGCAATCCAGTTGATACGAACCCTCCGGAGTGCCCACCGTCAGGCGCGCGCCGTCTGCTCCGGGGTCGATCCCCTGCAACTCGTTGGACCAACGCAGGTCAATGAATTCCTCCAACTCCAGCGCACGGTCGATTCCGTATAACTCCATGTAGTATTGTTGGAGGTTGATGAACGCAGGAAACTGGTGGCCGTCTTCCGGAAGCAGATCAAACTCNAACACGGGATCGTCCCCGAAGAACACCTTGCCGGTCTTCCACGTCACACCCTTGTCCAACAAACGCCGCCCCATCCCCAACCGCTCGCACACCTCCAAAGTCCGCTTGGCAAAACAGATCGCGCGGGAGCCGTCACTGATTGTGTTCAGTGCCTCCAACAACACCACCGGAACCTGCTTTAGAGCCAGGTCAATTGCCAAAGTTAACCCAACGGGGCCAACTCCTGCAATCACCACGGGATGCCGGACGGGACTCGCTGCGTCCTGATCCGGACTGCGTTGGTACTCAAACTCCGGGTACTCGTAAGACATCGGTTACTCGCTTTCCGTTTTTTGTGCCACCAGCGTGAGAACCGTGTAAACCGCAACCGTCTCGCTTTTCTGGTTGATCACTTCCACAGCCCACGACACCACACCCTGGGGCACCTCACCTTCACGTGGTGATTTGGGTGATTTGGTTTTGCAGGTGAGCTTGGCTTGAATCGTATCACCGATATAAACCGGCTGCGTGAAACGTAAATTCTCCAAGCCGTAATTCGCCAACACAGGCCCCGGAGCGGGATCAACAAATAAACCGGCGGCGGCGGAAAGAATAAAATATCCATGTGCGACACGGCGATCAAACACCGGAGATTCCTGCACAGCCACTTCGTCAACATGCGCATAAAACCAGTCTCCGCTCAATGCGGCAAAATTTACGACATCCGCTTCTGTGATCGTGCGACGGTGCGTCACCAGTGTTTCACCGATTTCTAATTCGTCAAAATACTTCCGGAAAGGATGCACTTTGTCCTGCGGTTGCACCGCACCTTTTGTCCATTCTCCGGTGATGTTCGTCAAAGTTGTCGGCGATCCTTGAAGTGCGGTGCGTTGCATGTAGTGTAACACACCTCTGGCTCCACCCATTTCTTCACCACCTCCGGCACGTCCGGGGCCGCCATGAACAAGAGTCGGCATCGGCGAGCCGTGTCCCGTGGATTCCGGAGAACTCTCACGGTTGAGAACCAGCACTCGCCCATGATACGGAGCAATACCAATCACAAGTTGGCGGGCAGTCGCATCATCTGCCGTGACCACTGAACCGACCAAACTGCCTCCGCCTTTGGCCGCCAGTTGAATGGCCTCCTCCAAATTTGAGTAGGGCATAACGGTGCTGACAGGGCCAAAAGCTTCAATTTCGTGAACAGAATCGCTGTTCAACGGCTCGGCGCAATAAAGCAAAGTTGGTTCGTAAAATGCGCCTTTTGTGCGGTCTGCTCCCACAATCTCGAATTCGTCCCGTTCTCCAAACACCAGTTCGGAGTCTTGACGCAATTCTGCCACACGCTCCTGGACTTCTCTGAGCTGATCCATGCCTGCCAAAGTTCCCATACGAACTCCTTCGGCTTCCGGATGTCCGATCCGCACTGTTGCCAGCCGTTGTTTGAGCGAATCAATCACGGATTGAGTCATCTCTTTTGGAACAATCGTGCGGCGAATCGCAGTACATTTTTGTCCAGATTTGCTCGTCATTTCTCGCACAATTTCTTTGATGAAAATCGTGAACTCCTCCATCTCCGGATTGACATCAGGGCCGAGAATAATACAGTTGAGCGAGTCAGCTTCCATATTGAAGCGGACGGCTTTTTCGATGATGTTCGGATGACTTTTGAGTTTGCGACCTGTGGTTGCTGATCCGGTGAATGTGACCACATCCTGACTGCCAAAATGCTCAAACAAGTCCCCCACGGAGCCGCAAATGAGTTGCAAAGCACCTTCCGGAAGCAAACCGGATTCGATCATCGCCGCGACCATTTTTTCGGTGAGATAACAGGTTTGACTAGCGGGTTTGACGATTGCAGGCATTCCAGCCAAGAAAGTGGTGGCTAATTTTTCCAACATCCCCCAACACGGAAAGTTGAAGGCATTGATATGAACTGCAGTTCCTTCAAGTGGAGTGCAAATGTGTCGTCCAATAAAACTTCCGGATTTGGAAAGCGGCGAAACATCGGTTTCGACATGGAACGTTTCATTGGGAAATTCACGCCGTCCGATTCCAGAGTAGGCGAAAAAGGTGGCAATGCCGCCTTCGATGTCAACCCACGAATCTGCTCTGGTTGCTCCGGTTGACGTGGAAAGTGTGTAGAATTCTTCCTTGCCCTCCATCAGGTACTTGGCCATATTTTTTAGCAACAAGGCCCGCTCATGGAAAGTCATCTTCCTGAGGGCAGGTCCGCCGATGGTCCGGGCATGGTTCAGCATCGCCTGAAAATCCAACCCCCGGCTGGTGACTTCCCCCAGCGGTTCTCCAGTGACGGCGTGCTGCACGACTTGTCCCGGACCTTCTCCCTCTATCCACCTGCCGAGGGCGTAGCTTTTGATTTTTTGCATGGTGTCCTGTTTGTTGTTCGCCACAGAGTCAGAGAGAACACAGAGAATTGTTCTTTTCTGACTCTGCGCACTCTGCGTCTCTGTGGTGAGTTTTTTCGGTTACAGCCTCACCTTCCCAAGTTCCTCGTGAAGGGCACGGAGTTTGAGGTTTGCTCGTTTGAGTTCCTCCAGATAGACCAGCCATTTTCTGGACTGATTGAGGTGTCGCTCGTAAAATTCCCGAATTTCCAACAGATGCTCCGCAGCGGCCCGGTAGTTGGAACGTCCACGCCCGTTGATCAACTTCTCCACCTCCTTGGTGTAGGCCTCCAAGTAAACATGAGGGTGTAGCGGTGCGAGTCGATCCTTGTAGTGCGCCAGCAGGTCGAAGTCGTTCTTCACCAGATCGAGCAGTGCATCCCAGTGCTTGCCGTGCGCATAAATCTCCGCCAGAAGGCGGCGTTCAGGGCTTGATCCCCAAGTGTCTTTGCCAATCTTCTGTTTGAGGTGTCCAAGCACTTTTTCAGTGATCGCTCCCCGCTCCGGTTCCGGGAGCAGATGCTCCATCTCCTGATAGAGCGACAAGGACACTTTGAGTGGATTGAGGTAGAGCGTGTAAAGGCGGACGAGTCCGGCGGTGTCGCCCTGCTTGTGGAGGCGGTCGCGTAGCAGTTCGTGTTCTTGCAGAAAATCCCCGCTGGAGGACGATTCCCGGTAAAGCATCCTCCTGCTTGCGGAAAGCTGCTCCACGTGCCATCCGCCGTAGGGACGCTTGAGGTGTTCGACGAGCAGGGTGAACAAGCCTTCGGCGTCGTCCCGCCGCAGGCAGTCTTCGCGCAGGAAAGCGAACAGTTCCTCGCTGTAACCCTTGCCTCTCTGCACTCCGTCCCAGCAAGTTTTGAGCGCCTTGTCCGCTGCGCCTTGCTTTGTCCAGAACTCGGCCAGCCGCCAATGATCTGGCATTCCCTCTAGGTTTTTGGAAAGTGCGGCAAGCTCGGCTTCCTCGTCCCCAAGCTTGGCGTAGAGTTCAGCAATCAGCTTACGGTAATAGGAGGACCAACTTCCTTTCTTTTCAAGCCAGTGGATGGTGTCTCGCAGTTCCTCCTCGGTTGCGGACAGTTCGAGGAGACAAGCGAGCAGCTCGTCGGTCATGCCGTGGTTGCCCTTGTCGTGGTAGCGACGCATCCACTTGATGATCTGGTCGCGCTGCGGCTGGAATTCCGGAGTGGCCACATCCTTGACCAGTTCAGTGAGGGCTAGTTCCAGCGCGGTTTCCAGCGGCTCGTTGCTGAAGCCGTACTCGTTGAGGAAGGGAAGAATGCGGTCGGCAACCGCAAAGCGCACCTCGACGCGCACCTCCGGGGGAGCGTCTGTCAGCACCTTGAGGATCGCCTTGAACTCGCGGGCGGCCTTGCGACAGCTGGAACTGTAGTAGTTTTCGTACTCGCTGACCTTGAGCCGTACCGTCTTCACCTGCTGGAGCAGCGTCGTCAGCGTCTTCTTGCTGTCCGGAACGAAGCGCAGCATCAGCTTGCGTTCGAAGTCCTTATTGCCTTTCGTCCCCTCCAGCACCAGTTCCACCAGTTCCGTGTGAGTGCAACGCTTGAGGTTGGCCTTCAAGGAACCGGCACTTTTCCCTCCGGAAGCCGACTCCTTGGCTTTGGGTTGCTTCGTCTTGGCCTTGCGCTGCTTGGCGGAGTGCTCAAGATAGGCAAGCAGCACCGCAGCCACATGTTTGCAGGGGTGGCCGTCATAGGGGCAGTCGCAGACCGCGCCCACGTCGTCCTCCTCTTCCCAGACCTCGACCTCGTAGGTGTCCGTGCCCTCCACCTTGGCGGTGACGATCCCCTCGGAATCAATGTCCAGTTCGTTCACCAGTTCGGAGGTGAGGTATTCCTCACCCCGCTCAAAAATCTTGGCTCCGGCAAAGGCGCGGATCTGATCGCGGGTCAGGGAGTCTAAGCGCATGGTGTGTCTGGAGCAAGTGAGGTTAGGTTTTACACCTTCGGGCGTTTGTCCACAATCCGGCGGGCCTTGCCCATCGAACGTTCCACTCCGCCAATCGGCTGCATTTGTACCTGCACACTGACCCCGATGCGGCTCTTGACCTGTTGGCTAAGCCGCCCGGAGCTTTCCTGAAGCACGGAATCGCTCAATCCTGATTCTTTGGGTTCGATCAGCAGTGTCATCACATCCAAACGCTCCTCGCGAGTGAGTTCGATCTGGTAATTCGGAGAGAGTTTGGAATCTTCGAGCAGGATTTCCTCAATCTGAGTCGGAAAGACATTCACGCCCCGGACGATCATCATGTCGTCTGAGCGCCCTGTAACTTTTTCCATGCGACGCATAGCACGGTTGCCTCCGGGGAGTAGTCGGGTAAGGTCGCGGGTACGGTAACGGATCACCGGAAACGCCTCCTTGGTTAGTGACGTGAACACCAGTTCACCTTTTTTCCCATCCGGAAGAACTTCTCCAGTTTCAGGATCAATCACCTCCGGATAGAAGTGATCCTCCCAAACATAGAGTCCATCCTTCTCGCGGGCACATTCGTTGGCAACTCCGGGGCCGATGATCTCGGACAGCCCATAAATGTCCACAGCATCCATACCGAACAACTGCTCGATCTCGCCGCGCATTTTCGGAGTCCAAGGCTCCGCACCAAAGATACCCACTTGCAGACTTGTCTTGCGGGCATCAAGTCCTTGCTTGGCAAATTCATCGGCCAGCACGAGCAGGTACGAAGGTGTGATCATGATTACCCTCGGCTCGAAATCCTGAATGAGTTGCACCTGCCGTTCGGTCATGCCCCCGGAAACCGGGATCACCGTGCAGCCCAGTTTTTCCGCGCCGTAGTGTGCCCCCAGCCCTCCGGTGAACAGCCCGTAGCCATAGGCAACATGCACGGCGTCCCCCGGACGTCCCCCGGATGCCCAAATCGAGCGGGCGCAGACCTCCGCCCAGGTGTCCACGTCCTTTTGCGTGTAACCGACCACAGTGGGCTTGCCGGTCGTGCCGCTGGAGGCGTGAATACGCACGACCTCTTCCCGAGGAACGGCAAACATCCCGAAAGGGTAGTTCGCCCGCAGGTCCTGCTTGATCGTGAACGGGAATTTTGCCAAGTCGGCCAGCGACTGACAGTCGTCCGGATGCGCTCCGACCGTATCGAACGCCTGCTGATAGTGTGATACATTTTCGTAAGCATGTTTCAGCGTCCACTGCATACGCTCCAACTGCAACGATTGCAACTCGTCCTTGCTGGCAGTTTCAATGGAATGCAGGTTGATGGAATTGTGGTTCATGGTAAATCCCCTTTTGACGGGTCTGGAGAACTGGATTCCTCAAGAATGCTTCCAGCAATGGTCCGGGAATTCCCCCGGAAGTGGGCGAGGGGGGTGCCGTGTTCGTTTTGCACTTCAATGTCATAGATGCCGCTGCGTCCGCTGCTCACGGTTTCCGTGGCGGTGGCAGTCAGCGTTTCCTCGGCTTTTCCGGGCGCGAGGAAGGTGATCGTGCAGTGCTGGGCAACCGCCCGTTGATTATGAGAGTTGCAGGCGTAGGCAAAGGCAGTGTCGGCCAAGGTGAAGATGAGTCCGCCGTGACAAATGCCGTGGCCGTTGATCATCCAATCCTGCACCCGCATGGACAAGACGCAGCAGCCGGGCTGCATGGACTCGATGCGCATGCCCATGTGCTGGGCGGTGTAGTCGAGCTTGTTCATCGCTTGCGCCGCCGCTTCGGCCAACACTTGCGGGCCCGCAAAACCCTCCATCAGCGTCCCTTGAAAACGGGAGACCGTTTTGTAAGAAACGCTGACACGCCTTCACGGAAATCTTCGGAGCGTCCCAACTCGCGCTGGGTGTCGCGCTCCATATCAAGTTGCACTGCAAGGCTGTTGGTGACGGAGGCTTGCAGCATCTGCTTCATCGCGCCCAACGCCTTGGTCGGTTGGGTCGCCAAGTGCGCGGCGAGTTTGCGGGCTTCCGAAAGCAGGCTTTCGTCGTCCACAACCTTCCAGATCAGCCCCCAGCGTTCGGCGGTTTCGGCGTCAATGGATTCGCCTGTGATTGCCAGCGCCTTCGCCTTGGCTTCACCAATCAGCCGAGGCAAAAAGTAGGTACCACCACAGTCCGGGACGAGGCCGATTTTGCAAAACGCCTGTATGAACTTCGCGGACTTCGCGGCGAGCAGCAGGTCTCCGGAAAGCGCAAGGTTGGCTCCCGCTCCTGCCGCTACGCCGTTGATCGCAACAATCACTGGAGCCGTGAGGACGCGGAGCCGCTTGACCAGGGGGTTGTAGTTCTTGTCGAGGGATTCACCCAAATCGGGGGCGGCTCCGGCGTTGTCACGCTCCCCCAAATCCTGTCCGGCACAGAAACCGCGTCCTGCGCCTGTGAGAATCACGGCCCGGATTTGCGAATTCTGCTCAATCCGTGTAACCGCCTCGCGCAGTTCTTCGTGCATCTGCGCAGTGAAGGCGTTGAGACGCTCCGGACGGTTGAGGGTGATTTCCGCATATCCGGATTCCTCGCGGTATTTGATGGTTTCAAAAGTCATTTGCTCTCCAAAATCGATTGGCTCCGTTTGAACCGTTTTCGTGTGATCCAGCCACCGCTAAGATGAGGCTCCCCTCGCCGTATGATCGAGTCCGGTGATGCCGTGCAGGAAGACCTGCCCTGCGAGTTCTGCGAACTGCTCGTGACTCACCGGCCCCTCCTTGCGGAGCCAGGTGAAGGTCCAGTTGATCATGCCCATCAGTGTCATCGCAAGCGGCTTGCGCAATTCGGGCTGTCGCTCCAGCAAGTCCGGACGCAGCGCATCAAGCATCGTGGCCAGTTCGTTGACCACCTCACGCTCGCGGGAGGCGATGACCTCGTGCTGTTCCGGACCCAAACGGTTGAGGTCGTAGAGCAGCACGAGGTGTGTGGTCTGCGCCGCTTCGTAAATCCTCAAAAAGCGTTGCAGGAATTCCTGAAACTNCGCCTCCGGAGCCAGCCCCAAGCCTTGCACCTCCCGGACGGCTTTCACAAGCCGTTGGGTGTGTTCATCAAAAATCTCGAAGAGAATCGCCTCCTTGCTCGTGAAGTAGTGGTAGAGCCACGCCTTCGACGCTCCGCAACACTCGGCCANNTGNGTGATCGAGGAGTTCGCAAAGCCCTGTTCNGCGAAAAGCTGCACGGCCTGCTCTCGGATGAACGCCCGNTTTTCATCATAATCNTTTGCGCGGGTGCGGGCCATTAGTGGAAGGTTTTTAGGCGGTCAGAATGCGGGTCAGATGCACTTGAAGCGTTCGAAGGGCTGGCGGCAGTCGTTGCAGACGTGCAACGCCTTGCAGAGCGTGCTGCCAAATTCACTCTGGAGTCGGGTTTCTTCCGAAGCGCAGAACGGGCAGGCCACCGAGTTTCCTGCAACGCCGGAAGCGTAGCGGCGTTCCGGAGGGGCAATGCCGTAGGAGCGCAGTTGCTCGCAGGCTTCATCGGTGATCCAGTCGGTCGTCCACGCCGGGGCGATTTGGGTTTTCATCTCCACTTGCGCATACCCCGCCTCGTGCAAGGCGGCGCGGATGCTGGCTTCNATCTCCGACATCGCCGGACATCCGGAATAAGTNGGAGTGATCGTCACCTTCACTCCATCCGGACTTTCCTCCACTTCGCGCACGATGCCCATCGAGACCACATCCACCACCGGAATTTCNGGNTCCGGCACCGAGCGCAGGCAGTCCCAGACGTTCACCATGTAGCTCCGGGATGAGTTCTTTGCAAAACCTGCATTTCGGCAAGCAAGTAGCCCAGATGCTCTGTGTGGTAGCCACCCCGACTTCCGGAGGCCATGTACTGCGCGTCGCTGGGAATTTCGAGGGTCGCTTCCCGCAAGNTCTGCTCAACGGTCGCTCGCCACAACGAACGCAGCGCCTCCAAATCAACAGCAATGCCTGCTGCGACAAGGGCATGGTTCAGACTGTCCGGAACGAGCAGTTCCTGCGAAAAACACCAGAGGTCGTCCACGGCATCCTGAAGGCGNCGGTGGCTTTCGTCGGTGCCGTCGCCTAAACGCAGCATCCACTGCTGGGTGTGTCGCAAATGATACTGTGCCTCCTTGAGCGCCTTCGCGCCAATTCCTGCGAGTTCCGGATGCGCCGAGCGGCTCAGGTTTTCCAGAAAAGGCACGTCGTAGGCGTCAAAGAAGAACTGCCGCGCAATCGTGAACGCGAAATCGCCGTTAGGCTGCTCAACAAGTTGCAGATTGCGGAACTCCGAGGGATCGCGCAGAAAGGCTAGGTCGTCTTCGGTGCGTCCAGAATCTTCGGTTTGGGCGGCCAGCTTGTAAAGCAGCGTGGCTTGTCCAATCAGGTCGAGCGCGATGTTGGCGAGGGCCAAGTCTTCCTCCAGCATCGGGGCATGTCCGCACCATTCCGAAAGCCGGTGTCCCAACACCAACCGATCATCGGCATGTCGCAAGAGGTAATCGAACACCTGCCCACGCATTTCAGCCGTCAGTTCCATCAGAGCCTCACACTGCGGGGGATCGTGTAGAATTGCGGATGCCGATACACCTTGTCCGCCGCCGAATCAAAGAACATTGGGCTGTCTTCCGGAGTGCTGGCGATGATTGCCTCCGCAGGCACCACCCAAAGGCTGGCGGAGCCACGCCGGGCGTAAGCGTCGCGGGCGTTTTGCAGGGCCATCGTGGCATCCGGAGCGTGCAGGCTNCCGACGTGTTCGTGCGGTTTTCCGGTTTTTGCCTGCGAGAAAATCTCCCAAAGCGGCATGGGGGCTTCGGTTTCAGGGGTCGTGTTGGGGTCCATGTTTCCTCTCAATTGACTGGATGTTTGGCGGCATAGGCGNGGGCGGCTTCCCGGACCCAGCGGCCTTGTTCGTGTTTCTTGCGAGACGCGCGCAGGCGTTCGCGGTTGCACGGCCCCTGTCCTTTGACCACCCGCCAAAACTCGTCCCAGTCGATGGGGCCAAAATCCCAGTTTCCGGTTGCTTTGTTGTAGCGCAAATCTGGATCGGGCAGCGTCAGCCCCACCACCTTGACTTGTGCCACCGTGCTGTTGGCAAAGCGTTGACGCAGGCTGTCGTTGCTGTGCAGTTTCACCCGCCAGCGCATCAGAACTTCAGAGTTGCTGGATTCCGCATCCGCTGGACCNAACATCATCAGCACGGGCCACCACCAGCGATTGAGCGACTCCTGNACCATTTTTTTCTGCTCCGGAGTGCCCTGNGCCAGCGTGGTCACGATCTCAAAACCCTGCTTGAGGTGAAAGCTCTCCTCCTTGCAGATGCGCACCATCGCCCGCGCGTAGGGACCGTAGGAGCATTTCGCCAGTGGGGTCTGGTTGACAATCGCCGCGCCATCCACCAGCCAGCCGATCACCCCGATGTCCGCCCAACTCAAGGTGGGGTAGTTGAAGATGCTCGAATACTTTGCCTTGCCGGACAACAACTCATCTGTGAGTTCGTTGCGATCCACACCAAGCGTTTCCGCCGCGCAGTAGAGGTAGAGGCCGTGGCCGCACTCGTCCTGCACCTTCGCCAGCAGGCCGAGCTTGCGACGCAGCGTGGGGGCGCGGGTGATCCAGTTGCCCTCCGGGTACATCCCCACCACCTCCGAGTGCGCGTGCTGCGAGATCATACGGGTGAGCTGCTTGCGGTAGCGCTCCGGCATCCAGTCCTTCGGCTCAATGCGCTCTCCTGCCTGAATGCGTTCCTCAAAACGCACTTGGCGCTGCGCCTCGCCCTCCNGTGAGTTTCCAGAAAAATCTGGCGTGGGTTGCTTTGCTGCTATCGTTNGGGCTGGGGTCGTCATGGGAATCTCCGTTTAATTAACCGACCGATTGGTTAAAGAATACTCNGATCCCNGAGAATGTCAACTTTTTTCATGAGGAGGCNCANNCCCAAAGTCANGCTCAAGGTCGCGGGCTGTTTCCGCACTCCTTGGGGAGTTCAGGCCTTCTGCATCANGCGCTCGTACCTCTCAACGCTGAANAAGCAAGGGCGGGAACTACTGCCCTCACTCGAAGCAACCTTCAATGGGGATGATCCGCTGATGGGACTGGACATCTGAGNANTCAAANAACCCTCCTTGAGACNTGAATAGTTACGTTGATTTTTGATTCCTTTCGGCTCCCCTGCGTTTGCACGGTCAACAGTTACGATGACAGATTGACACCTCGCCAAGACCATCACGGCCAATCTTTTCGGTCAGTTCCTCCATTTACTGGAACGGTTCGCCTTTCCATCCAGTGACCTTCAGCCTGAAATGTGGCATGATGTAGTTCTCGTAACCTCAATCAATGGAGATTGTATGAAGACCCATTCAACGATTGCATCCTTGATCCTGACTCTAGTACTCAGTTTTTTCCTTTATGGATGCCCAGATAAAAAATCCAACAAGAAGGGGGGCTCGGCCAGCAAATCCATCTACGGGACTCCATCTTCAAAACCTTATCAGTCAAAGCTTGTTAAACCCTGAACGTCAAATCGGCCATTGAATTCGTGAATTCTTTATGGGTTGGTGATGGAATGCAATTAAATGATAAGGCGGCAGCAGCTACCAAGAACCGAAAGCTATGTTCAACCTGCCAAGCTCACAAGCCGATCCCCGGTGCGGACGGCGTCTCCGGCTTTGACATGGACGGCCTGCACGGTTCCGGCTTGCGGCGACTTGACCTCGGATTCCATCTTCATCGCCTCCAGCACGAGAAGGGTTTGGTC
>PANO01000083.1 GCA_002707655.1 Deltaproteobacteria bacterium | reverse complement strand
AGGCGTAGGTTTCGGTGTAGCAGCATGTGCTGGAACAGCAGGTAGCAGGCGGCAGGAACGAAGCTGAATGTCAGCAGTTCTGGAACCCGCAATCCTTGCAGTCCCGAGCCAGTGGCGGCGGGTAGGCTGCCCCAGCAAAAAAACGCCCCCAGTGCGAACAGGTAGGGTTTCACGTCGGCGCGCTCAGATGAAGAAATCCGGCTGGAGTTCCGCGTTCTTCAAGCCCGGAGTGACCGCGTATCCGGAGAAATCGGAAACACCTTCCTCACGCAATACCTCTTCGTCCACATAAAAATTCCCGGTGCAGTCGCGGCTGGAGCGGGTGAGGATTGCATGGGCGGCATCTGCCATAATGTCCGGTTTGCGACTACGGTTCGCCAGTTCAGCCCCGACAACGTTGCGGATCGCAGCAGTGTCAATGGTCGTTTTCGGCCAGAGGGCATTGAAAGCAACTCCCTGTTTTTTGAACTCCCCAGCCATGCCAAGGACACAGAGGCTCATGCCGAACTTGGCCATCGTGTACGCCGTATGCGGGGCAAACCAGCGGGTTTCCACATTGAGTGGTGGAGCGAGGTTGAGGACGTGCGGATTCTCCGCTTTCAGCAAGTGGGGCAAGCAGGTTTGGGAACAGAGGAAGGTGCCCCGCGTGTTGATCTGCTGCATGAGGTCGTAGCGCTTCATCGGCGTCTGCAAGGTACCGGTCAAGCTGATCGCGCTGGCGTTATTGACGAGAATGTCAATGCCCCCGAACTTCTCCGCCGTTTGCGCCACGGCCTGCTGCACCATTGCTTCGTTCCGGATGTCCACCACACAGGCGAGCGCCTGCCCTCCGGCCTGCTCAATCGCTTCCGCAGCGGTGTAGATCGTGCCGGACAGCTTCGGGTGTGGCACAGTGGTTTTTGCAGCGATGGTGACATTCGCGCCGTCTTGTGCCGCCCGTAGTGCAATGGCCAGCCCGATGCCCCGGCTGGCTCCAGTGATGAAAAGGGTCTTGCCCGTCAAGGTTCCCATGTCGTGATCTCCGTGTGGTCAGTGAGTAGATGGACTCCGGGTTCGGAGCCGTGTCATGCGTGTGTAATCAGCGTAGGACAGGGGGGAGAATCGTCAAACGCTTTCCCGTGCGGTGGAGTGCAATTCGCAGGGGCGTAGCTGGTTGTTCTCCAACTGAAAGCGCACGTCCGCCAGCGTTTCAAAGGGCTGGGCATCATGACTGGTGATCACGATGGACATGCCTGCGGATTTCATGCGGCCCAGCAGGTCGCAGGTTTGCTTGCGCGAAGGGTCGTCCATGTTGGCAATCGGTTCGTCGAGCAGCAAGATTTTGGGAGACAGCACCCATGCGCGCGTGAAAGCCACACGCTGTCGGATGCCTCCGGAGAGGGTGTGTGCCGGTCGCTTGGCTTGTTCGGTGAGGTTCGCCCACACCAGCCCACGTGCCAGCGCCTGCTGTTGCTGCTCGCGGTTCAGGCCAGTAAAACGCAGGCCGTAGGCGACATTGGAGGCGACCGTCCCGTTGAAGAGGTAAGGAGTTTGGTGGAGGTAGATCACCTCCCGTCGGTAGCGGCGAACAGCGGTTTTCCAAGGCTGGGTCGTGTCTGCATATTCGACTTCGGCGCGGGTTGGTGTTTCCAAACCTGCGAGAATTTTCAGCAGTGTGGTTTTCCCGGAACCGTTTTCGCCTGCCAACAAAATGCACTGTCCGGAATACAACGAGAGCTTCACCTGCTCGAGAATTTGCTGCGCTCCATACCACTTGTCGAGGTTCCGGAAGGTGATCAAGGGGGCACTCATGCGATCAGCTTTCCCTTCCCCTGAAAGTAACCCAGCAGGAAATTGAGCAGGAACGCGAGCAGCAGCAAAACCAGCCCGAGGGCGACCCCTTGGACAAATTCACCCTTGCTGGTTTCCAGCGCAATGGCGGTGGTGATGTTGCGGGTGAAGCCCATAATGTTACCGCCGACCATCATGGACGCACCAACTTCGGAGATGATGCGCCCGAAACCCGTGAGCACGGCAGTGATGAGGGCAAAGCGCACCTCATACAACACCGTCAACATGGCGTACCAAGGTGGGGCACCGAGCGTCCGGGCGGTTTCCCACGCTCGCTGATCCGCCGCCTGCATGGCCGCATGTCCCAGAGCGACCAGAATGGGGAAGCACAGGATCATCTGCGCGACCACCATCGCGGTTTGCGTGAACAGCAGCTTCAAATCACCGAACGGTCCCTGTCGGGAAAGCAGCAAGTAGAGCAGCAGGCCGACCACAACGGTGGGCACCGAGAGCAGAGAATTGAACACGGAGAGCAGCAGCCGATTGCCCGGAAAGTCCAGATAGGCCAGTACAAACGCCAGTACCAAGGCAACAGGGGTGGTGAAGATGATGGCCTTGAGGGACACAGAAAAGGAAACTCCTACAATAGTCCACAGTTCCGGATTGCCAGTCAGCAGCAACTGAAGGGCTTGCTGGGTGGTGCCGAGCAGTCCGTCCACTTCAGTCCGTGGTCTCGATGGGAACGAACAGGGGTCTCCCTTCCAGTTTAAATTCCCGGATGAGGTGCTTGCCCTCGTCCGAAGTGATCCAGTCAATCAGGGCTAGCGCTCCTTGGTGGTTCACATGCGGATGCCGTTTGGGATTGACGGCAATAATCCCGTAAGGATTGTGCAAGCGGGGATCGCCTTCTACCAGCAATTCCAATGGCAAGCGCTTCCGGAACACCAGCCATGTGCCACGATCCGTGAGGGTGTAGGCGTCCAATTCCCCTGCGATTTGCAGGGTGCGACCCATGCCTTGACCCGCTTCGCGGTACCATGCAGGATCGGATTTCTGCGAGAGTTTTTCCCACAGCGACCGTTCTTTTTTGTGGGTTCCGGAATCATCACCGCGAGAGATGAAGAGACTTTGGGTTGCTGCGATGCGTTGCAACGCCTGCACGGAGTCACGGAGCCTCCGCAGTCCTGCCGGATCGTGCTTGGGGCCAACGAACACGAAATCGTTGGACATCACTTGGCGACGGTTAATCCCATAGCCTGCCTCGACAAACTGGAGTTCGGCCTTGGGCGCATGCACCAGCACGACATCCACGTTGCCGTCCCGTCCAAGGCGCAGGGCTTGTCCGGTGCCCACCGCAATGACATGAACCTTGTAGCCGGTCTTAGCCTCAAAATACGGGAGCAGTTCCCGCATCAATCCCGAATTGTCGGTGCTGGTGGTCGTCGCCAAACGCAGTGGAGCCGCCTGCACGAACGAGGTGAACAGCCACATTAAGAGGCCCGTTCCCCAGCAGATTTTTTTCATGGAAAGGGTGAAGATGAAGGCAAGTGATGACGTCGGATGAACCAGCAGAACAGGTCATCAATCTGGCATTTGCCGACGCAGACGTCAAGCAGAGGATGAGGGAGAACGGAGTTTCCAATTCTGCCGGATTGGGCACAGGAGCGTGGATAGGCCAGAAGGCTGTGCTCACCGAATTCGGTTCCCGGCAGGTGTCTTCTTTAGATTTTTTCCTCGCAAATTTACGATACCCCAGTAAATTTGCAAGATGGATTGATCGTGATCGGTGTGAGGGTCGGCGCACCGGACGTTTTCTGTTGCTGGGTTCCGCTACAAATGCGTTACTACAGCAGACCTCGGAATCCTTGGCAGGTCGAGTAGCCTACTTGGAACTGGCACCGTTCAATCTGCTGGAAGTCGGAGCCAAGCAGCAGACCAACCTGTGAGTTCACGGAGGTTTTCCGGAGCTTTTCTTGAATTCTGAAACTTTTTCAGCAAGTCCGAGTTAGGTTGTCGAACTCGAAAGACCGAGAACTGCTGGCTACTCAAATTCCATCATCCTTCCTGAAATAATCCAGTTTTGAAAAGGCATCCTGAGCAGATCTTGGTCAACGCCGCAAGCCGATATAGGCTTCGATAATTCCGGTGTCTTGACGGGCCTGCTCGGCGGTGCCACGCCACGCCACACTTCCAGATTCCAACACACAAACCTCATCGGCCACGGCGAGTGCCTGACGGGTGTTTTGTTCCACCAGCAACAGGGTTATGCCTTCGCTACGGAGTTGCTGAAGTGCAGCGTAGCAATCTTCGACCATCCGAGGCATGAGTCCGAGCGAGAGTTCATCGAGCAGCAATAGCTTGGGCTCGGCCATCAACCCCCGACCAATGGCCAACATTTGCTGTTCGCCCCCCGACAGGGATCCGGACTGCTGACCCAGTCGCTCCGCCAGTCGTGGAAACAGGGATAACACACGGTCGAGGTTTTGTGGTATTCGAGCTTTAGGTCGTGAGTAACCGCCAACCTCCAGATTTTCCCGCACCGTCAAATCTGGGAACAAGCGGCGGCCCTCCGGTACTAGCGCAACCCCACGTTGCACTCGCTCTTTCGTGGGCACCTGATCCAGCCGCTCGACTCCCATCCGGATACTCCCGGATTTGACCTCCACATGCCCCGCAATCGTCATCAAGGCTGTGGTTTTACCTGCTCCATTTGCTCCAATGAGGGCGTGAATAGTACCCTCTTTTACGATCATATCTATTTCATGCACCACCGTGAGTGGCCCATAGCCACAGGACAGTTTCTCAATTGTCAGCATAGACGGTCCCTTGGCCGATGTAAGCTTCTTGAACAGCGGGGTTGGTCAAAACAACTTCGGGGGATCCTTCGTCCAGTTTCCGCCCGTTGTCCAACACCACCAACCGGGAACAAATCCGCCGCACCTCAGCGAGATTGTGTTCGATGAGCAAAATCGTCTGCCCTTGGTGGTTAAGTTCCACGAGGATATCAGCAAAGGCTGTTGCTTCGGCCTGATTCAGCCCCGCAAGGGGTTCATCCAGCAGCAGCATCCGGGGTCGTATTGCCAAAGCACGGGCGACTTCCAGTCGCTTGAGGAAGCCCAACGGAACCGCTGTCGGAAGGGAATCCGCTGCCCCGTCGATTCCCACCTTGGCCAGCCATTCCCGCCCCTCTCTCAGTGCGGCTTTGCGTTCAACTCGTAACAGGGAGCGCCAAGGGTGCCGTGTATGCTCTGAGCCGACGGCAAACGCGACGTTTTCAACAAGGGTCATTTCTTGGAAAGGACGCACAAGCTGCTGTGCAAACCCCAACCCCTTGCGAACCCGGAGGTGGGTGGGCAGAACGTTAAGCAGTTTGCCTTCCAGCTGGACGGTGCCCCTGCTTGCCCGCACCACTCCGGTGATCACTCGGAGCATTGTGGTTTTCCCCGCGCCGTTTGGGCCAATTAACCCAAGCAGTTCGCCATCATTCAGGTTGAGGGAAACCTCCTCCAGCGCGTGAACTCCGCCGAAGTGGACTGAGACTCCCCTGATGTCAAGTAGGCTCATCCTCCCTCCTTTGCGGTAAGTAATTTTGAGCCTTGGGGAAGCCATTGTTGAAGGAGTCCCGCCAAACCGCCCGGACTGAAACGCATAACCACAAACAACAAACTGCCATAGAGCAGCAGTTTATAGTCATCAATGAACTGGAACCATTGGGGTAGGACACTGAGCAGGGCCGAGGCCAGCATCACCCCCCAGATCGAGCCATTTCCGCCAACCACCACCATCGCCAGCAAGGTGATTGATTCAACAAAGGCAAAGCTGTCTGGATAGATGAAGCGAACATGGTGTGCGTAGAGTCCGCCTGCGAGTCCGGCCAAAGCGGTGCCAAGGGCGAAGGCGATGAGCTTGTAGCGGGAAACGTCCAAGCCCAGCATACGTGCCGTGTCCTCATCTCCGGCGATTGCTTCAAAGGCATACCCCATCCAGGATCGTCGGATTTGGACACTCAGTAGGACAACAAGCACCACACCTCCAAACACAACCACAAGAAAGCCCAGCTTTCCGAATCCCGGATCAGGGATTGAGGACACTCCCAATTCGCCACCCAGCCATTCCTGTTGCCGCACCACACCCAGGAAGACGAAGTTCACACCCATGGTGGTGATGGCCAAAAAATCGTGTCGAACCCGCAGACTGGCCAATCCGACAATAATTCCAAAAACACCTGCGAGGAGCATTCCAGCGACTAAGGCGGCAAAAAAGGGGGTTCCCGCTTTGGTCAAGAGGCTTGCCGTGTAGGCGCCAATGCCAACAAAGGCAACGTGCCCCAAGCTCACCTGTCCGCAGAACCCTGTGATCAGATTGAGGCTCAAACTGCCGATGATGCTGATTCCCATGATGGTGAGCAGACTGATTTCGTAACCCATTTCACACTCCCCGAAACATACCTTGCGGACGCACCATCAGCACAAGGATCAAAAAGACAAAAGCGATCGCGTCACGATTCAGCACATCGCCAAGGTAGATCGTTCCATACGACTCCACCACTCCAAGAGCTAATGCAGCAACTAAGGTTCCCCGGACGCTGCCCAAACCACCCAGCACGATAATCGCGAGGGCTTTGTAACTTGGGACGCTCCCCATGGTTGGCTCCACGAGGTTGTTGAGAATCCCCACGATCATGCCAGCCGCACCCGCAAGTGCCGACCCGATGAAAAAGTTGAGGTGTCGCACCCGAATTGGATCGATTCCGAAGGATTCAGCCATTTGGGGGTCGGTCACTGTTGCTCGCCATGCAAGCCCCAGACGGGTTTTGCTCGACAGCCAGGCGAGTCCGCCGATCAGAGCGACACTGACGAGCATGGTCACCCACTCTGCTTGACGCAAATAGAGTCCGCCCAAGGGCAGCATTTGTTGGAGAGGTGGGTCGGTGTAGGTCACCCCATACGAACCGAACAGAATGCGATACAACTCCTCCATCGCGATGAACAGGCCAATGGATGCGATCAAGGGCACGAAGGGGGGCTGATCCAAAATCGGTTCGTAGCAGAACCGATACAGCACGACCCCCAACAATCCCACGCCGAGCATGGCAACTAAGGCTCCAAGTGCCAAACTCCCTGTGTTGTTGATGACAAGAATACTGAAGTAGCCCCCCAGCGTATAGAGTCCAGCATGGGCAACGTGCAGGATTCGCAACAGCCCGTAAACGAGCGTCAGCCCTACTGCGATCAGGGCGTAGATGCTGCCTTGCAGAATCCCCTGAAGGAACAGTTCAACGTAAAGCATTTTTCAGAGAAAGGAGGATGGGGAAAGGGGAGCGTCGCAAACCAATGCCTTGCTCCCCTACGATTGCTCAGGAATCAGGACTCGGGGGGAGCCAGCAGGACTCGATCCCTGATTTCAGAGTGGTAGTGCCAGTCGCCCCCTCGCACAATCTGGACCTGAACGTTCTTGCGAACTTCTCCAAGTTGATTGAAGGAAATATGCCCCGTAGCGGCCTTGAGGCTGGTCTTGGAGATAGCATCGCGGATTGCATCCGGGTTGCTGGTTCCGGCCATGCGCAGTGCAGCAACCACGACATTGATGGCGGTGTGGGTGGAAGCCGAAACCATGTCCACCTTGTTTCCGGAGAATTTCTCGTACTCTGTGATGAAGGCGCGTGCTTCGGAATCGGTGGAATCACGATCAAGGGAGGTGGTGATCAGCACCCCTTCGGCGGCAGGGCCGGCAATTTTGATGAACTGCTCGCCATCATAGCCTTCCTGCCCAATCACTGGGGCGGCCACACCTCCGGAGCGAAGCTGTCTGACCAAGGGGCCGGCGGTGAAGAAGTAACCGGAAGCATAAATGGCGTCCGGTTGATCAGAGCGAACCTTGGCAACAATCGAACCGAACTGCCGATCACGGATCGAGTACTCGTACTCGTTGATGATCTCGATTCCGTAATTTGCAGCCTCGGCCTTAAAACCTGCCGCCAGTGACTTCCCAAAATCGTTTTTGAGCGTGATCATAACCACGCGCTTGTGTTGCATGGTTTGCCCAATCAACAAGGCTCCGGCGCGTCCCTGAACTTCTCCCATGAAGGAGGTGCGGAACACGTACTTTCCACTGCGAGTGATGTCCGGGTGGACGGCGTAGGCCGAAATGTAGGGGATGTTTGCGGCTTGGAACACACCTGCGGCTGCACGAGTGGAACCGGAGTAGCTGCCGGAAACAGCGACTTTCACCCCGTCCTTCTCGATGAGACGGTTAGCGATTGGGAGCGCCTCTTTGGGAGAGGCTTGGTCGTCATAAACCACTAGTTCGATCTGCTTGCCATTGATGCCGCCTGCGGCGTTGGCTTGCTTCACGGCCAGTTTTGCTCCGGTCAGGGCGGATTCCCCATCGGCAGCGGCAAAGCCAGTCAGGGGTACGTTGAAGCCGATTTTTACGGTATCGGCCCAAGCAACTCCGACGGTCAGAGTCAAAGCTGTGATGAAGGAAAGGGTTTGTTTGAGTTTCATTGATCGTCTCCAATTTTGAATAGGATAAATAAAGAAAAGAATTGGCTGTTAGCGCAGTCAAGTTTTCAAATCTAAGGGATCTGGGTTTATGAGTTGGTGCCTCCTTTGGTTTAGGGTTCGTTGCCAAGAATGCCCGGAAGGTTTAAACCTTGTTCACGGGCACAGTCAAGGGCGATGTCGTAACCCGCATCGGCATGACGCATCACACTGGTCGCGGGATCGTTCCACAGCACACGCTCGATGCGCTTGGTGGCCTCCGGAGTGCCATCGCAGCAGATCACCAACCCGGCGTGCTGACTGAAGCCGATGCCCACACCGCCCCCGTGGTGGAAGCTGACCCAGGTGGCTCCGGACGCGCAGTTGAGCAGCGCATTCAACAACGGCCAATCCGAAACAGCATCGGAGCCGTCTTTCATCGCCTCCGTCTCGCGGTTGGGTGAGGCGACAGAGCCGCCGTCAAGGTGATCGCGCCCAATCACCACTGGAGCTTTGAGTTCGCCTGTGGCGACCATCTCATTGAAGGCGAGTCCGAGCCGATGGCGGTCTCCCAAGCCAACCCAGCAAATGCGGGCGGGCAAGCCCTGGAAGGCAATGCGTTCCTGGGCCATATCAATCCAGTGGTGCAAATGCGGGTTGTCCGGGATCAACTCCTTCACCTTAGCATCGGTGCGATAGATATCCTCCGGATCACCGGAAAGCGCGGCCCAACGGAAGGGGCCGATGCCCCGGCAGAGCAGGGGACGGAGGTACGCCGGGATGAAGCCCGGAAACGCGAAGGCGTCCTGCAAGCCCTCTTCAAGCGCGAACTGGCGGATGTTGTTGCCGTAATCAACCGTGGGGATGCCTTGATTCCAGCAATCGAGCATCGCCTGCACATGCACCTTCATGGAAGCCCGTGCGGCCTGTTCCACCGCCTTTGGATCGTTTTTCTGCTGGGTCCGCCATTTCTCCAGCGTCCAGCCGATGGGCAAGTAGCCATTCACTGGATCGTGAGCGGAGGTTTGGTCCGTGACGAGGTCTGGGCGAATTCCGCGACGGACCAGTTCCGGGACAATCTCAGCAGCATTGCCGAGCAGCCCGACCGAAACGGCGCGACCTTCGGCTTTCGCCTGCTCCAGGATTGCCAGCGCCTCGTCCAGCGTGCCGGCCTTCTCGTCGAGGTAGCGGGTGCGCAGGCGGAAGTCGATGCGGGTCGGATCGCACTCCACGGCAAGGCACGAGACTCCGGCCATCGTCGCTGCAAGCGGTTGTGCCCCGCCCATGCCGCCAAGTCCGGCAGTGAGAATCCAGCGTCCAGACCAATCCCCGCTGTAGTGCTGCCGTCCGGCCTCGACGAAGGTTTCGTAAGTGCCCTGCACAATGCCTTGTGAGGCGATGTAAATCCAACTGCCCGCCGTCATCTGTCCGAACATCATCAATCCTTTGCGGTCGAGTTCGTTGAAATGATCCATCGTCGCCCAGTGCGGGACGAGGTTCGAGTTGGCAATCAGGACGCGGGGCGCGTCGGCATGGGTGCGAAACACGCCAACAGGCTTTCCGGACTGCACAAGCAGCGTCTCGTCGTCGCCCAGCGTCTTCAGGGTTTCGGTGATGAGGTCGAAGTCCTTCCAAGTGCGGGCGGCCTTGCCGATGCCGCCGTACACCACGAGTTCGTCGGGGTTCTCAGCAACCTCCGGATCGAGGTTGTTCATCAGCATCCGGTACGGGGCTTCGGTGAGCCATGAGCGGCAGTTGAGTTTGGTGCCACGAGGGGCGCGAATCGTCCGGGGAGTGTGATGCGAGTCAGGCATGGCTATGTTTTTTGCTGAGGTGGATGATGTCCGTCACAACGTCTTCCAGACGAGTCAGGAGTGATTTGAGGTGGGGCCGGAGAGAACCCGCACGATCCCGTCGATAGGACCACGGCGTGACTTCCTCCATGTAAGTGATTTGCGACAGTTCGAGTTGGATGGCGTGAACGCCGTTGACAGGATTGCCGTAATGCCGAGTGCTCCAGCCGCCCTTGAAGCGTCCGTTCAACACGGAAGTGAAGCCTTCCGCTGCCGAACAAACCGCAAGCGCCGCCTGCTCGATTTCCAGAGCGCAGGTGGTTCCGTTGTTCGTGCCAAGGTTGAAATCCGGGAGCTGTCCCTCGAAGAGGAACGGCAACCGGGAACGAATCGAGTGGCAGTCGAACAGCAGCGCGATGCCGTGCTGCTTCCGGACACGCTCAATCTGCTCCGCGAGGGCCGCATCGTAGGCCGCGTGGTACGTTTGCCGCCGCTGCTCGATTTCCGCCTCGTCTGGCTCAGTGCCGTCACGATAGATCGGCTCTCCCTCAAAATCGACGGTGGAACACAACCCAGTGGTGTTCTGTCCTGGATAAAGCGATACTCCGGAAGGGTCGCGGTTTGCGTCGATGACGTAGCGCGAGAAGGTCGCCTGCACGACGGTCGCTTCCGGGAGCAGGCCGTCGTAGAGTTGGTGGATGTGCCAGTCTGTGTCGGCGAGATCACGGCCACGCTCGTTCAGCCGCTCGGCCAGTTCGGGCGGAAGGTGGGTTCCACCGTGTGGCTGCCCAAGGATAACGGGGCTGCTGCCTGTGGTGACTGCAACGGGGTTCATTCAAACCTCCAGTTTTGGAAATAAGTTTTCCCCTGCCTTTTCGATCAAAATCCCATTCCGGATAAGTCGGGCGGCAGTTTCCAAATCTGGAGCCATGTAGCGGTCTTCCTGCAATGCTGGAATTTCGGAGCGCACCACGGCCAGCACGTTTTGCAGGGTGGTGCTGGTGGCGAGCGGTTTGCGGAATTCCAAGCCTTGGGCAGCAGCAAGCAACTCAATCCCCAAAATTCGCCCAAGGTTGTCCACCATCCGCAGCAACCGCCGCGCCGCGTGAGCCGCCATCGAAACGTGATCCTCCTGGTCGGCGCTGGTCGGGGTCGAGTCGGTGGAACAAGGATTGGCGAGGTGCTTGTTTTCCGACATCAGCGCGGCGGACGTGACCTCCGCAATCATGAAGCCGGAATTGACTCCAGCATCCGGAGAAAGAAACGGCGGCAGACCAAAATTGAGATTGGGATCCACCAGCAAAGCCACACGCCGCTGGGCAATCGCTCCGATTTCTGCAAGCGCGAGGGCGGTTTGATCGGCAGCAAAAGCAACAGGTTCGGCGTGGAAATTTCCTCCGGAGACAATTGTGTCGTCACTGAGGACAAGCGGGTTGTCTGTAACTGCATTGGCCTCGACGACAAGGGTTTGGGCGACATGTCGGAGCAGATCGAGGCAAGCTCCGGTCACTTGGGGCTGGCAGCGAATGCAGTAGGGGTCTTGCACCCGCACATCATCGTTGCGGTGCGATTCCCGGATTTCGGAGCCGGACATCAGGTTGCGGAGTGCTTGAGCCGCAGCGATTTGCCCTTGGTGTCCGCGCAGGGTGTGGATTTCGGGATGGAAAGGAGCCGTCGAGGCCATTGCCGCATCGGTGGAAAGTGCTCCAGTGATCAAGGCGCCCAACGCGCAGCGCCAGCCCTCAAACACCCCGACCAGGGCGAGGGCCGTGGAAACCTGAGTGCCGTTGATCAGCGCCAGACCTTCCTTCGCACCAAGCGTCAAGGGAGCGCGGTCAATCGCGGCCAAGGCTTCGGCGCCGGACATCACTTGTCCCGCAAAGGTCGCCTGCCCTTCACCGATCAGCACGGCGGTCATGTGCGCCAGCGGAGCGAGGTCTCCGGACGCACCCACCGAGCCTTGGGCTGGAATCACGGGCAACACCCCGTGGGCGAGCAAAGCCTCGATCTGCTCGATCACCACCCAGCGCACTCCGGAAGCCCCGCGCCCCAAGGAGAGCAGCTTGAGTGCCATCACTAGCCGCACCGCCGATTCCGGAAGCGGATCACCGACTCCGCAGCAGTGCGAGAGGATCAAGTTACGCTGCAAGAGAGTGGTCTGTTCCGGAGGGATGCGAGTGCTGGCGAGCTTGCCAAAACCGGTGTTGACGCCATAAACCGGATTGCTGCCCTTGGCGGCTTCAGCCACACGACGCGCAGCGGTTTCCACAGACTCCCGTGCTTCCGGAGCCAGTCGCAGGGCTGGACTTTCCCAGTAAAGTTGGGCAAGTTCGTCAAGGGTGGTGGTTCCCGGCGTGAGCGTCAAAGTCACGAAACATCTCCGAAAATGCGTTGGTGCAACGGGTTGAAGCCGACGCGGTAGGCGAGTTCGGCGGGTTGATCNACATTCCAAACCGCGAGTTCCGCNNNTTTCCCGANNTCNAGNGTNCCNACNTNNTNNGCNATNCCNANNGCTCTGTGCGGCCNCGCGGGTCACTCCGGNAAGGCTTTCCTCCGGAGTCATCCGAAAGAGNGTGCAGGCCATGTTTATGCAGAGCAGCAACGAGGTCAGCGGCGAGGAGCCGGGATTGCAGTCGGTGGCGATGGCGATGGGAACCCCGGCTTGGCGNAGGCCATCCAGCGGCGGGAGTTTTGTTTCTCGAAGCGTGTAGAACGCACCGGGAAGCAGCACCGCGATCGTTCCAGATTTTGCCATAGCCTCGATTCCGGCTTCGTCGAGGTACTCCAAATGATCGGCGGACAAGGCACCGTAGGAAGCGGCCAGTGCGGTTCCTCCGAGATTCGAAAGCTGTTCGGCGTGGAGTTTCACTGGAATGCCCAGTGCTTGCGCCTTGTCAAAGACACGAGCCATCTGTTCCGGAGAGAAAGCAATGCCCTCGCAAAAACCATCCACTGCGTCCGCGAGTCCTTCGGCATGAGCGGCGGGCAGGCTTTCCCCGCAGACAAGGGCGATGTACTCGTCTACTTTTCCAGTGTATTCTGGAGGAATCGCGTGGGCACCGAGAAAGCTGGTCTGCACGCGCACCTTGCGTGCTTCGCCCAGCTTGCGGGCTACGCGCAGCATTTTGAGCTCGGTTTCCACATCGAGACCGTAGCCGGACTTGATCTCGATGGTACCCATGCCCTCGGACAGCAACGCCTCCAGTCGTGGCAAGGCTTGGGCAAGCAACTCATCCNCCGAGGCGTTGCGGGTTGCCGTCACTGTGCTGAGGATGCCGCCACCGCGTCGGGCGATTTCCTCGTAGCTCGCACCCTCCAGCCGCAACTCGAACTCTGTGGCGCGGCTGCCACCATAAACCAGATGCGTGTGGCAGTCCACCAACGCGGGTGTGACCAGTCGGCCAGCCAAGTCCCGGCAAGCGGCCCCGGCATAGCTTTCCGGAAGTTCACTCTCGGAGCCAATCCACGCGATTTTCCCCTTGGACACGACCACGGCCCCGCGCTCGATCAGGCCATAGGGCGAGCTTCCCGGAACCATCGTGGCCAGCTTCGCATTTCGTAAGACGGTGGTGGTTGCAGCCATTGCAGTGATCTTCGTTGGAGCCTTCTCGATTCATCTTGTCGAAGATTTTATATGCTTCTAAGATTGTTTTGTCAATACAAAAATACAACGATACACTTATAATCTGACGATGGACGAAACACAAGTCCCCCTCATCCAAGACCGCATTCACTCCATCCGAGGACAGGCTGTGATCCTCGATTCCAACCTTGCCGACCTCGACGGAGTGACCACCAAAGCCCTGAATCAGGCTNTCGCTCGAAACAAGGATCGCTTCCCTGAAGATTTTTCGTTTATCCTGAATAATCAGGAGGTTACAAACTTGAGGTCACAAATTGTGACTTCAAGTTCTGGATATGGAGGCCGTCGGTACTCACCTCGCGTCTTCACCGAACACGGGGCACTGATGGCCTCGACGGTTCTCCGCTCAGAGCAGGCGACCGCGATGAGCCTCTTCATCATGCGTGCGTTTGTGAAAATGCGGGAAGCCTTGGCCACCAACCAGAAAATCCTGCAACGGCTTGCCGAGATCGAAAAGACTCTGCTCTCCCATGACAGCGCCCTGCGCGACCTGTACCAAAAGCTCCGGCCTCTGCTCAGTCCACCGGACACGAATCCCAAACCTCAGATTGGCTTCAAGCCAGACCCAAAAGCCTGATCCACGATAAGAAACCCATGAAACTTTTTGCAGAACTGGCCCTGACCTCCACGGGTTGGGAAAAGAACGTCCGGGTGACGATTGACGAACGCGGGTGCATTGCAGCCGTGGAATCCGGAATCGAGGCCAACGGCGAAGATCAGCAGTTGAAAGGCCGCATTCTGCTCCCCGCTTTGGCGAATCTGCACAGCCACGCCTTCCAACGCGCAATGGCCGGACTCACCGAGCAACGACTGACCGGACGGGACAGTTTCTGGAGTTGGCGGGAACTGATGTACCGTTTTCTGGAACGCCTGACTCCGGAGCACATCGAGGCGATTGCAGCACTCGTGTTCATGGAAATGCTCGAATGCGGCTATGCGTCGGTGGGCGAGTTCCATTACGTTCACCACCAAGTAGGAGGAACGCA
>PANO01000082.1 GCA_002707655.1 Deltaproteobacteria bacterium | reverse complement strand
ACGGGGTACGATCACAACGCGCAAACTGCCGGACTGCGCCTGTCCTACACAGGCGATCAGCTTGGAGAGGTCGGCACGGTGACAGTCTTCCAGAATGCAATGCGGTTTCAAATCGGACCCGCCCCGACCAACAGTGTGGACGTGGCAATCCGCAGTACAGCTTCAGGTGCCCTCTCACAGGGAGTCCCTAACGAAAGCGGGTTTCGTAACCTTTCGGAAGTGAACGTGTACACCCGCAGAGCAGCAACAGACACGGTTCGTCTTGTTGACGAGGCTGTCAATCAGGTATCCTCAATGCGTGCGCACCTCGGAGTGATCCAGCGCAACACCTTAGAGAGCAGCACCTCGAACCTGCGTGTGGCTGAGGAGAACCTGACCGCGGCGGAATCCAGTCTGCGTGACACCGACCTTGCTTTGGAACTCGCACAGTTCACTAAGGGTAAGATCATGTTGGAAGTCGCCGCAGCAACGGTCGCGCAAGCCAACCGAGTCCGCGAATCGGTGGTCCGCACGCTGCTCCGCGATCCGGAATAACGAAGGATTTCACTGCTCCACGACGCACACCGCTCGCCCTGAGTTTGTCGAAGGACTCGCCCGAATGGTAAGAAAATACCTGCGTGACCTCGTTTCCTAACACTGCCATCCCGTGCGTCTTGACGACACCATCGCTGCCATTGCCACCGCCCAGCAGCCTTCCGGATTAGGGGTGATCCGCATCAGCGGCCCACAGGCACTTGCAGCGGCAGAGTTGATCTTCCGGAGCAGCGGTGCAGTAGCACTTTCCGAAGCCCCCTCGCATCAGTTCCGGCATGGCTGGATTGCGGATGCAGAGGGCTGGGTGGACGAAGTGCTGGCGGTCGTCATGCATGAACCGCGTTCTTTCACGACCGAAGATGTGGTGGAACTGCATTGCCACGGCAGTGTGTTGGTCCAACAAACAATCCTCGGTCTGCTGATTGAGCAAGGGGTCCGACTCGCCGAACCCGGAGAGTTCACGCGCCGGGCGTTTCTCAAGGGGCGGCTCGACCTCACTCGTGTGGAGGCGATCAGTGACCTCATCCACGCTCGTTCCAAAGGCGGGATGCGGGTGGCGGCACAGCAACTCCGGGGGCAACTGTTCGAGGCGATTTTGGCAGTGCAGGAGCAGTTGATTCAGGTCGCGTCGCTGGTGGAAGCGTCCATCGAGTTTCCGGAAGAAGGCGAGACTTTCACACATCGCGAGGACTGCCTCCATCGCATCGAAGACGCAAGTTGTGAGCTGGAGCGTTTGCTCGCTCATGCCGACCAAGGGCGACGACTCCGGGAGGGCGTGGCGACTGCACTCATCGGGCGTCCTAATGTTGGGAAATCCTCCCTACTGAACGCCCTACTACGCGAGTCACGGGCGATTGTTACGGCGGTTCCGGGCACAACTCGTGACTTGATTGAAGAGACGGTACAGCTCCACGGGTTGGCGTTTCGGCTCACCGACACCGCCGGACTCCGGGAGAGTTCCGACGAGGTGGAATCCGAGGGTATCCGACGCACCCGGAACACTTGGAGCGCTGCGGAATTGGTGGTGCTGGTTGTCGATCAAAACCAGCCTCCGGATGCGGAAGACCAACGCCTGCTTGCAGAAGCTGATCCTGCCCGGACGCTGGTGGCGCAGAACAAGGCAGATCTGCCTTCCGAAAACGAGGTGCAGGACGCATGGCAAACCGTGTTGCAGGACTTTGAGGCGGTGCGCATGTCCGCGATCACCGGCGAGGGGCTGGAGTTGCTGAAAGCCCGCATGGTGCGGCGGGCGATGGGTGGAGAGCTTCCTCGTGCCGAAGAGGTGTGGATCACGAACTTGCGCCAACAGCAAGCGGCGCAGCAGGCACTCGATGCCCTGCGGCAAGCTCAGACGACTCTGGCACAAGATGCGGGCGAGGAGTACCTCGCGCTCGACCTCCGCCACGCCCTCAACGCCCTTGGTGCAGTGGTGGGGGAAACCACGGCGGATGACCTATTGGCACGGATTTTTTCGGAGTTCTGCATTGGAAAATGATGAGCAAACTCCTTTGGAAGCCTCCGGAACGCGGTTGCACGATAGCGATTTGTTAGTGCTAGTGACGCGCAAGTTGGGGCAGGTTCAGCGCTGGTTGGAGTTGTCGCAGCAGCAATTCGCGCTGATTGAATTGAACGGGTTGGACTTGCTCGTTCAGGAGAAGGAAACCGTTGTGGAGGAGGTGCGCCGTCTTGATGCCCTCATCGAGCGTTGGTGGCAGGAGCATCAGCGTTCGCCAACGCAGGAGGAACGAAAGACACTGCGCGAGTTGCAGACCACACTGGACGCCTTGCAGGAATCCGAAAACGCCTTCGTGCAGCGGCTGCAAACCGAGAAGCAACAGGTTTCACGGGAACTGGGGCAACTGCAAACCCAAACCCGTTACCTGCAACCCAAGCCATCACGAGTGGGACAACTGCTGGGACTGCGACGAAAACCAACCTACTGAACAGTAAACAGTAAATAACTGCTAACCGATAACGGTGACCGCGCACACTATCGTTTAACCAAATCGAAGCAATGTCAGGATCGGGGTATCAGGTGGAAAACGTGCTGGCGGAGTTCTGGCGTCAGCGGATGCCGGGCTTTGGCAATCCGGACGACCGGCTGCGGATTTCGGAAGAAGGCTTTCAGCTTGGACGTGAGCGCAGCAACGGTCGGCAAGCATCACCCTCCGGATGGGCGCAACCCACCAACGTCCTCGCCCGCATCGCGGACAGTTCCGAACTGAGCCCGGAAGTCGAGTACGAGCAGCAACGCCGCTTTGGGCGTTTTCTGGTGCCCGTCATCATTCCTCCGCTTCCCGAAGCAAATCCATTCCCCCAAGTGCAGGATCACGTCGGCACCTACCGCAAAAGCATCAAGGTTCCGGAAGAGGAAGCGGTGACAGCCGAAACTACGCCAACGCCTACTGTGGCACCGGAATCGGGCACTCCCGCCGCAGACCCGGAGGAGCCTTTGAAACTGGTACTGGAACCGGACTTGTCGTTGGGANCGGAGCATGGTTTGGACCTGCTCACTCCGGAACTTGAGATCCCCGAACTTTCGGCGGCGGATGCCATGTTCGCCGACGAGCGCAAGGAAGCGTCTGCTGGCGAAGCGACCGTGGCAGCGGAAGCAAAACCGACAGAGGCCGAAGCCCCTCCAGAAATTACGGAAGTTGAGGCGGAAGCTGAACCGTCTGCGGCTGAGGCCGCAGTTCCGGAACCCGAACCGGTGGTGGTCGCCCCCTCGACGGCGGCGTTGCTGGACACNATGGAGGATGAGGAGGTTGACGACGAGGATGATTTCGAGGACGGACTGAAGGACGTTNCCACCGACGAGACGGACGTGGTTTTCGGAGNCGCGCAGATTACCCGCAAGGCCATCGGCACGTTCGTGGAGGCTTATCCGGACAGTGCCCTGCGCTATCTGCTGCGCCNCANTCTTGANGGACGGCCCCTGCCCTCGGAGTTCGAGGCGGTCCACGAGCAGTGGACGGAGCGCGGATTGTCGCGGGGGCGGCTCAAGCGTCACCTGCTTGATCTCATGAAGTGGAAGGACATCCCGGATTTGCCCATTCACGAACTGCTTGGAGAAGTCCGGGGACGGCTGTTCACAATCGACCAGCAGCAATCGTGAGCCAAGCCTTTCGCGCCAATGTGGCAGCAGTGATTTGGGATGCGCGTAGCCGCTGCGTCCTCATGTTCCGGCGAGCGGGGCATTCCTATCAGGCGTGGCAGTTTCCACAGGGGGGCGTTGATCCCGGAGAATCGGAAGAGGTGGCACTTCACCGAGAATTGCGCGAGGAAATCGGCACAGACGCGGTGACGATCCTCAAAGCGCCCGCCCGCCGCATTCGCTACCACTACCCCAGAGGAATTCGCAAACAACTGAAGTCCCGCAAAAAGTGGCGCTCCTTTCGCGGACAGCAGCAGCGTTGGTTTCTGGTGAAGCTGGAATGCGGGACGGACGAACTGGATTTCCAGCAGCACGACACTCCGGAGTTTGATGCGTGGAGGTGGATGCGTCCACGCGAGGGACTGCGGCAGGTGGTGCCCTTCAAACGCAAAGCCTACCGCAAAGCCTTGCGGCAACTCGGTCTGCTTTAGCGCAGCTCNAAGCGGTCCAGCACCTCATTGGCGAGCCGGATGTAGCCGGTCGCCCCCACCGAGTTCAGGCGACGTTTGATCACGTCCATCCCAATCGCACTCGCTTCCAAAATATACGAACATTCCGGAATGATGGTCTGGAACACCGACTCTCCCAGCGCCTGGTAGACTTGCTTGCAAACCTGCTGGTGCGCCCGGATGTTGCGGTTGAACATCGTCAGCAGCACCCCGGCGATGCGCAGGTTGGGNTCGATGTTGTTCTGCAAATCCCGGAAGGCGAGCAGGAAACGCTTAAGGGACTTGATCGCCAGCGCCTCGCACTGGAGCGGCACCATCACTAAGTCTGAAGCGATCATCGCGTTGATTGAAACCGGGTTGGTCGCGGGCGGCACGTCGATCAGCACAAAATCGTAACGCTCATCCANGTGTTCCTCCACGCGCTCGCGCAGGAAGTGGTAGTCTGCAGCCACACGCACCACCTCTTGCTCCTCCGTGAGGTGGCTCATGTTGGAGAGGATGTAGTCGAGATTCTTGTGTTCGCNACCAACGCGCACGGCGTCGAACTCAAAATTGGGGTCGCAGAACAACTCCCGTGTGCCCTGNGCGGGGTGTTCCCGGATGCCGAGCGCGGACTGCACGGAACCCTGTGGGTCAAGGTCCACCAGCAGCGTCTTGTAACCGCCGAGCGCAAAGGCGGTGGCGAGATGGATGGCCGAGGTGGTTTTGCCGACCCCGCCCTTTTGGCTGGAGAATGAAATGACTGTGGCCATGCGTTTTCCGGTGTCCCTTCCGGAACGTCCNTCNTGGGATGTGCGCCCCGTCCGTGAGNCTTCTGAAGTCTAGCGCAGGTGCNTGGGCAAAATCAAACCCCGTCCCGGCNNNAACGNGATTCCTTGGGGCGTNTTGCAAGGGGCGTACAAAATGGAGNGCGGNAGNNGGAAGAGCCGGNCTCNGGANAGNCCGNTTCNGAGNTTGCGAGGCNNANCCTCAGCCCGTCGCNGGACGGTAGCTGGGCAANAACGCNTCNGCTTTTTCAAGCGATTCGCTCATCTCCTCTGGAGACAACAACACGGTGGATTTAACGCTGGTAAAGGCTCCGGTTGAGCTGATTCCAAGCGAAGCACCTGCCATGGATGTATTGTCTGGCATCTCGGCGATTGCAATAATGTCGTAATCGCCAAAGCAGAAATACAGTGACAGCATTTTGCCACCGCCGGCAGCAATTGCTTTGCCCGCGGCTTCCTTGCGGTTGTCCTTGTTCGCNATCATGGCCTTGATCGAGGCATCCGTGTACGATGCCTGAAACATATAAAGAGCCATTGGGCCTCCTTAGATTAGGAAAAAAGGGATACACTCTCAGCAGATTACTGTCCTCCCGTTGAGGACCTACACCAGTGAGACTTGGTTGATATCTACGCCTCGGTGAGTCAGAAGTCAAGTAATAAACCTTTTCATCTTCTCAGAAGTTGCAACTTTTCCTGAAAAGCCGCTACAATAAGGCAACTGAATACGCATTATGGCTCTTCTGCAAGTCCGCACTTTTCCAGACTCGATCCTCAAGCAAGTCGCCAAACCCGTTGAGGTGTTTGACACAGCTTTGCGCAAGACCGCCGAGAATATGCTGGAGACGATGTATGCGTCCCAAGGCATCGGCCTTGCGGCGAATCAGGTGGCAATCCTCAAACGGCTCGTCGTCATAGATATTAAGAGCGGTGCGGAGGACGAATCAGAGCGCGACCCCCACATTTTTGTTAATCCCAACATCATCGAGCAATCCGGAGAAACGATTTCAGAAGAAGGCTGCCTGAGTGTGGAGGAATTCCGGGCGGAGGTGAAACGCGCCGAACGCATCACGCTGGAGTATCAGGATGTGGTAGGACAGCCGCACACTCTGGCGGCGGAAGGTTTGATGGCGATCTGCATTCAGCACGAACTGGATCACCTGCGGGGTGTTCTCTTCATTGATCACCTCCCTCCGCTCAAACAGAAGATGGTGAAGCGACGGCTGGCCAAGCAGGCGCGGCTGTCCGCATGAACCGTTCGTGTTTTTTAATTGTGGCGCTAGGAGTTCTGCTTGGTGGCTGCACGACGATTCAAGCCGAACCGACCTACCAACACGGCACGGTCACACTGCCGTCCGGAACCACCATTCCTGTGGAAATCTCGGACACACCCGCCAAGCGCACACTTGGCTTGGGCAAGCGCGGCGGCTTGCGTGCAGGCTGGGGCATGCTCTTTGTTTTCGAGAAAACCGGGAGCCACCCGTTCTGGATGAAAGACATGCACTTTGCCATTGACATCCTCTGGCTNCGGAACCGCCGCATCGTCCACATCGCCCATAACGTTCTGCCGCCCGTATCCGGTAAAAAACCTGAAACGCTCGCGCCCCCGGTTTCCGCAAACTTGGTCCTTGAACTCGCTGCCGGACAGGCTGAGGCGTTGGGGCTGGAAACGGGGCAGTCGTTGCGCTATCAGTTTTAAAGGAGTCAGGAGCCAGAAGTCAGAATGCAACGAGAACCAGCGAAGATATTTCGGGACTTGATCGTCTGGCAAAAAGCGCATCAATGGGTGTTGTGAGTTTATCGCTACAGCGAAGATTTTCCCAAACAGAAACGGTATGGGCTGACCTCTCAACTCCGGCGAGCGGCGGTTTCGGTTCCGGCAAACATTGCGGAAGGTTTCAAGAAGCGAGGCCATGCGAATAAACTCCGTTTTCTCAACATTGCACAAGGCTCTCTCGAAGAGTCTCGTTACTATCTGATTCTTGCAGAGGATTTGACCTATGNAAGCTCGGAGGAAGNGATGACCAAACTTGAAGAAGTCAGCAGACTATTTGGAATCGTACTCCCAATCTNTCCGTCGTGCCCACTCCTGACTCCTGACTCCTTCTTGTACCAAGCCAAACCCAATGTCCAAAATCCNTGATGCCGCCACCGCTGTTTTGCGGNTCAACGATCAAATTTGCGCAATCGTGCGCCAGCCACACCTGCGTGCCTTTCCGGGGTACCACTCCTTTCCTGGAGGCAAGGTGGACCGCACGGACGCGGACACGCTTCCAGACGCTCCCGGGCTGGAGGGGTTGGAACCGCAACAGCTCAACGCGCTCTGCCGGGANTTGCAGGAGGAACTTTGCTTTGACCTCATTGCCGGGTTGCGCAACGGCACGGTACTGCGGGTGCAGCCGTTGGCGTTGGCGTTGGCTCCACCGTTTGACTTTGTGCGTTTCCGCTCCCAGTTCTACCGCATTGACTTGACCGACAAGCCGCACCTGACTCCCGATTCCGGGGAGATCACCAAGTTGATGTGGAACACACCCAACGAGTTGCTTGAACAATTTCGGGCGGGGGATGCTCTGATGGTGCCTCCCACCCGCTGGGTACTGGAAGGGCTGGCGGACAACATGGACTGCGGCCACCTTGGCGACCTTTCGCCCAAGTTCGACTACGACCGTGAGGTGCCATGTATGGAGGTGTTGCACGGTCTCCGTACCCTGTATGTCCCTTCCCAAACTCTCCCGCCTGCCAGCCGNACCAATGCTTTCCGGATTGGAGATGACGGCGCGCCGCAACTGCTGCTGGACCCGTCTCCGGAATCCGAAGCCGAATTGACACGAGTGCTGAAGACGCTGGAAGCGGACCCGCCGGAGCTTGTGTTTCTCACGCATCATCATCCGGATCACCATCAGTTTGCCAACGTGTTGGCCCGCAAACTTGGACTTCCGGTCTGCATCAGTGAAGACAGCCACGGGCGCATCCGGGCCAAGCATGGGTCCGATTACTTTGATGGCATCGAGGTGCGCTTGGTCGGCGAAGGCGAGGTGATGACACGCTGGCACGGGGAAGATGTGCGCGTTTACGCCGTTCCGGGACACGACGAAGGACAGCTTGCGCTCGCCCCCGAATCGTTGCGCTGGTTCATCGTGGGCGACCTCATTCAAGGCGTCGGTACGGTGGTCATCTCTGCTCCGGAAGGCGACATGGCCAAATATTTCCGCACTCTAGAGCGTGTGATTGACCTCAATCCGGCTGTAATCCTCCCCTCCCACGGTGTTCCGATGCGCAGTGTTCATCGCTTGTCCGCCACGCTTCAGCACCGCCGCGAGCGCGAGTCGCGCATCCTTGAACTNCACCAGTCCGGACTCCTCAATCCGGCGATTTTGGAAACCGTGTACAAGGGNGTGGACGAACGCCTGCTGCCCTACGCGATGCGCAACATCGAATCNCACCTCGCCAAACTCCGCCAAGAGGGGCGGGTGTGATTCTGGGAGTTCGGTAATGACCTCACGCTACAACTTTAACCGCTACAGCCTCACCCCCTAAACACCTTTCATGAAACTCAACAAGGGCGCAGTTCTGCGGTTGATGGAAGCGCAGGGCACTCTGCTCACCGCAAAACAACTCCGAGGGCTGCTTGGCCTCAAAAAATCACAAAGCCCCAAGCTCAAGGCATGGCTGCGCAAGCAAGTCGAGAAGGGAGCACTGGTCCAGCAGGGNGTGCGTTTCGGCAGTACACGGTTGTTGGAACATGCTTCCGATGGTCNAAATCCCCNCCANCCCCCCTTTGCCAAAGGGGGGAGACGCAGCCGAGGGGANTTTTCGCAGACCGAGAACCGACAGTCAAGAACCGACAGCCGAGAACCGAAAACCGAGAACCAAGAACCGAGAACCGAAAACCGAAAGCCCGCCCGCAGCCTGCAAGGACGCTTCGANCGTAACCGCCGGGGTTTNGGATTCGTGATGGTTGGCGATGGCGAGCCAGACCTCTTCATCGGTGAGGACGAGCAGAACGGTGCGATGGACGGCGACACCGTGGAGGTGGAATTGCTGCGTCGGCGGGGCTTCCGGGGAAGGCGTAAGGGCATAATCGTGCGCATTCTCAAACGCGGCAACTCGACGCTGTTGGCCCGGCTGGATCGCAAAAAATCTGCGGTTGTGGCGATTCCGGTCAACACGAACTCCGGTCTTGCGAAACTNCGCATTCCACGGGAGTACGATGATTTGGAGATTCCGGACGGTACNCTTGTTGAGGTGGANCTGCTTGAAACGGAATCAGNCACGGGGCGGTTTCCGCAAGGCCGTATCGTGCGTAGTTTGGCNGAGGTCAACCTCCACGAACTCGCCTTTGAGCGCATCATTCAGGAAAATCAGGTGCGCACCGAGTACCCNGAAGCAGCCTTGGCCTATGCCGAACAGTTTTCCACGCGCATCGTCTTTGATCCACAGTCCGGACGTACCGACCTCCGCGACCTGCCGTTCGTCACCATTGACGGACGCACGGCCCGCGATTTTGATGATGCGGTAGCAGTGGAGCAACGTGACGGAGGCCGTTATCGTTTGCATGTCGCCATCGCGGACGTGGCCCATTACGTCCAGCCCGGAGACCCCGTGGACNCCGAGGCGGTGGAGCGAGCAACCAGCGTGTATTTTCCAACCCACGCAGTGCCGATGCTTCCGGAAGCACTTTCCAATGAGTTGTGCAGCCTGCGTCCGGGGGTGAACCGACTCGTGCTGGCGTGCTCGCTGGAGATCACTCCGGAGGGCGAGGTTGCGGACTACACGATTTGTGAGGGATTGATCCGCAGCCGGGCGCGGCTTGTTTATGACGACGTGGAGGAATTGCTGCAAGGCCGCCCCTCGCCGATCCGGAGTCCAGAGCTTCAGGAGAGCCTGCGACTCATGCACAAGCTTTCGCAATTGCTGGAACGCAAGCGGGGCGAGCGTGGGGCGATCCAGTTCAGCTTTGCGGAGGAGACCATTGAGTTGGACGAGGAGAACCGCATGACCGGAGTGAGCTATCGTGAGCAGAACTCTGCAATGCGACTCATCGAGCAGTTCATGCTGGAAGCGAATGAAACGGTGGCACGGCACTGTGTGCGTCACAAACTTCCAGCACTCTATCGCGTCCACGAACTTCCGGATCCCCTGAAACTCAAAAAACTCCAGCAGGTGTTCTGGCGCTTTGGGGTGACGACGCCAATGGCGCGGTTGCAAAAGCCGAGCGGCTTCAACGAGGTCTGCGAGCAAATCCGGGAACTCCCCAATCGAGAGCAGTTGCAGGTGCTGCTCTTGCGCTGCATGGCACTGGCGGTGTACCGCACCGAGAACCTTGGACACTTCGGACTCGCCGCCGAATTTTACGCGCACTTCACCTCACCAATCCGCCGCTATCCGGACCTCTGTGTCCACCGTGGCCTCAAGCACTGGCTTGCNCAGCAACGGCTGCAGGGGTTGGATCTCAAAGCACGGAAGCAGTTGCAAGTGCCTCGCCCGGAAGTTCTGCCGGAACTCGCGGAGCAGTGTTCGCAACAGGAGCGCAAGGCCGAAAAAGCCGAATTGCAAAGCACCGACTTGCTGAAGGTTTCGTTTCTGGAACGCTTCCTCGGGGAAGGCTTCACTGCAACCATCCGAGCCGTGTCTAACGCAGGNCTGAAAGTGCAACTTGATCCCCANAATTTGNGGTGGTTCTTGCCGCTGGAAGCACTCACGGACGACTGGTANTCCTTTGACGAAGAAACCCTCACCCTGCTCGGNCGACGCCGACAACGACTCGTGCAGGTCGGCGACCGCCTGCAACTGCGACTGCTACGGGCCGATGTCCTCCAGCGCACCCTAGACTTTGAAGCCGTGCGCTGGTTGTCCTAACAGACCTGTTTCTTGCCCTCTGAAGTCCTTCCCGTTTTTTTGAGCATCCCAACAAATCTAACCGTGTGAATCGAGAGGCCTTGTCAGCCACGGCTGAAGCTGGCGGGCGACATCCTCTGCGAGCAAGCCTTCCTCGACGGCAACACCACCATCGCGCAGGATTTCGAGTCCGGCCCCGTTGACCTTGGGGTGTGGATCACGCAGAGCAACGAGCACACGGGCGATGCCCTTGCGGACGAGCAGTTGCGCGCAGGAGGGGGTGCGTCCGTGAAACGAGCAGGGTTCGAGTGTGCAGTAGAGCGTTGCGCCCCGAAGCTCGTGGTTACAAGCCTCGGCCTCCCGGAGTGCTGCCGCCTCAGCGTGGTCCTGTCCGGGAGGGTGCGTGTAGCCTTCGCCCAGCATTTTACCGTCCTTGACGATCACACACCCCACCCACGGATTGTCACCTGTCCGACCGTGCGCCTGCTCCGCGAGTTCCAGCGCACGGCGCATGTGGCGTAAATCTTCCTCAGTTGCTGACATCCTCTGTTTTTTGTGGTACGCTCGCCGTTGCTTTCCGATGTGGATTTGTGAGTTGGCAAATCCGCAGAAATGTTTGAGAATAGAAAAAAGCACGAACACAAACAGACCGTGAAGTCGTTGTCGCTCTTTTCATTGTAAAGAATTCCGCGTTGCGCTCAACGAGAAGTCACAGTTGATGGTCTCGCAAGAAGTCCTCTGAGGTGATAAATTAGTCGATTTCTGGGGTCTCTCAATCATTCGAGACACCCTTTTTTTTCAACCTGCGGTGTTCTGAGCATCCGAATTTTTTCAGAAGTCGGTCCCATTGGGTTCTTGCGAAACCATCACATAAGAAATTCGGCATTTTAGGGTCAGGCCGATGAATCTGCGGTTTTGAGTTGCTCTTGTCGTAAACTTGACTTATAGTTTTTGAGTTGTCAGAACTCACGGACGAGTTCGGAATACCCCTCCACTCCCCTAAAGGAAACATGGACGACTCCATTAGAGCGTGGAACCGCTACCCAGCGGAGCGCGCCAAGGCCAAGGTTGCGCCGCACATCACCCAAAACCTCATCGAACAGGCCACCAAGGATTTTTTGAACGGAGGAGGCCAGATTCGGCAACTCCATCACCTGCCGCATCGCATCGAGGCTGAACGCTACGAAGCCAACCGCGAGTCTGGAATCTTGGCTGATCCCCTGCTGGTGTTGGAAGAGCGGGACGAGTTGTCGCAGGGTTGAGGCAGACGTGGAATGCCAGCGGGGTCCGGTCAGGCCGTCGGAGGCGCATTCCCGTCCTCCGATCCCTTGCCGATGGCCCAGCCGATGCCCACGCC
>PANO01000081.1 GCA_002707655.1 Deltaproteobacteria bacterium | reverse complement strand
CCCATCGCACGGGAGCCGAAAATTACCGCCTCCTCGATTTCCTCAAAGGTTGCCAAGGTTTCGATGATAACCTCCGTGTCCCGTTCGGTCAACCCGAACCTTGTTAGATTTCGCCCTGCAATTTCTGACACAACGCCTTGATAATGGGAAGGTAGCGTTCCCGGATCAGCTTTTCAACGGCAAGGCTCGCGGCCTCGTCATAGGTGTGCGCCGTCAGATTGCGGTGTTCCAGTGCCTCCAGCCACTGGTGTCCGTCTTCAACCAAGCCGTTCTGGAACGCTTGTTTGAGGGTGCCCCTTGGACTCCGCACGTCAAACCCATCGGCCTCCAAATAATCCTTCATGGTTTTCCACGCCAGTTCAAAAGCAACCTCAAAGAACTGGATCAAGCCACCCCGTTCCGCCTCGGAAAGCTGATCGATCTGGATGGTGCGCTCCAAAGCTCCCACCGCCTTTTCAAAGTTGGTGAAGCGCCGACGCCAGCGGATGTCTTTGGGACTCATACGCGATCCCTTATCCTTCGTTCACCTTATCCTAGCACAAACCGGACGGTTTCAGCACCCTGCCCAATCGCTCCTAAACACACACCGCCAGATACACCAACGTTTCGCAGCCCTGCTGCACTGCCCCCAAGCTGTCACCCGTGTAGCCACCCAGCCGTTTTTGGTAGTAGCGTCCGCAGGCAAGCGCCGCACTGCCGCAGAGTAGCGCGGCCAGCACTCCTACGGCTCCAAGCAACGGCAGCGGAGCCAGCCCAATCAGTGCCGCAATCTGGAAATCGGTGCCTTGCAGCGGCTGCAAACCTCCGGATTTGCTGGAAGCTTGTGACTGGGCGTAGGGCAGCGAGCGCGTGAGAGTGATTGCAAAAAAGCGGCTGGACGTCTGTGCGGCAATCAGTGTCCACGCCACCATGCTGGATTCCATGCTGGCCAATGCCCCCAGCTTGATCGCCAACAAAAGCACCAGCCCAACCGCGCCGTAGGTTCCGAGCCGGGAATCCTTCATGATCCGGAGGGCGTCCTCCCGCGTCCAGCCGCCACCCAAACCGTCGCAGGTGTCGGCGAAGCCGTCCTCATGCAAGGCTCCGGTGGCCAGCACCATCGCGCCCACCGACAAAATCACCGCCACGAGGTGCGGGAGCCCCCAGCCTGCCAGTCCGTAAACCGCCGCACCGATTCCTCCGACCAATAATCCCACTGCCGGAAAGTAACGCGAGGCGGCGGAAAGCTCGGGTAGCGGCGTTCCTTCCGGAACCGGAAGGCGCGAGTAAAACGCGAGCGCGGTCCAGAAACGCCGAAGCTCCGCAGATTGCTCAATCGCCATCGCTGCGGTCGCTCACGGCGGCGGATTCAAAGGAGGCCATTTCGTTGAGAAACGCCACTGCCGACTGCGCCAAAGGCAGGGCGAGTGCCGCACCCGTGCCTTCGCCAAGCCGCATCCCCAGTTTGAGCAACGGTTCTGCTCGTAAAAATTCCAGCATGCGGCGGTGCCCCTGCTCGTCCGATTGGTGCGCGAACACGGCGTAGTCGAGGATTTCCGGATGCATCTGGAACGCGACAAGGAATGCCGCCGTTGCAATGAAGCCGTCCACAAGCAACAGCATTCCGGACTGCGCGGCTTCCAGCATGGCTCCGGTCATCATGGCGATTTCGCAACCACCGAAGGTCGCCAGCACCTCCAGAGGTTCGCGGGCTTTGGCATGGCGTTCGAGGGCGTTACCCAGCACCTCGCACTTCTTGGCCAACCCGGCATCGTCCAATCCGGTGCCGCGTCCCACGCAATCGGCGATGGGGATTCCGGTGAGCCGCTGCATCAACGCCGCCGCTGCCGAGGTGTTGCCGATGCCCATCTCGCCAAAGCCGATCACGTTGCTTCCGGAATCCCGGAGTTCCCGGACCAGGGCCGCGCCGCGCTCCAGCGCCGTTGTGGCTTCCTCCGCCGTGAGGGCGGGTTCGTGCAGAAAATTGCGCGTTCCCGGACGCACCTTCGCTTGCACCAGTTCCGGATGCTCCGGAAGGTCGGAGGCGACTCCGGCATCCACCACCTTGAGCACGATGCCGTGCTGTCGGCAGAAGACGTTGATCGCCGCGCCCCCGCCCAGGAAGTTCAGCACCATCTGCGCGGTCACTTCCGAAGGATACGGGCTGACGCCTTCGGCGGTGATCCCGTGATCGCCCGCAAACACGAGCATCGCCGGATTCTGGAGCTGCGGGGACGTGGTGCCCTGAATGCGTCCGATCTGCAAAGCCAGCGTTTCCAAACGTCCCAGCGAGCCGGGCGGCTTGGTCTTGCGGTCAATCCGATGCTGGAGTTCGGTGGTCCGTTCGTCGCTGAGCGGTGGGATGTTCCAAATGGACATAGCGTGAATCGTTGTGGCTCGTAGTTGAAGAAAAGCTGTGGAGCGCCAGTTTCACTAGAATCAAAAAAATTTTGAAAAAACTCTTGACGCGCTTTAGCTAATCAAGTAAATTAGTACATACTAATTACTTGACCGGCATTACACTAAACCACTCTATAAGGAGTTCTATGCTTATGCTTTTCCGAGCAATCGCCATCACGGCACTCTTCCTCTCCAGTCTTCATGTTCTGGCGGCTGCCGAGGTCAACGTGCTTTCCTCCCGACAGGAGTTCCTGCTACGGCCCTTCCTCGAAAAATTCGAGCAGGAGGCCGGCATCAAGGTCAACGTGACCTACCTCAAAAAAGGATTGCTGGAACGGCTTCAGCAGCAACCCGGAGCCGTGGACCTTGTGCTAACGGTGGACATCGCCAACCTCACCAAGATGTCCGACGCCGGACTCTTTCAGTCGCATGGCTCCTCGGTGATCGCGCAAAACGTTCCGGTGCAATTCCGGGATGCCGGAGGCCGCTGGACGGCGCTGACCACCCGCGCCCGCATCATCTACCACTCCCTGGAGCGAGTGAAGCCAGAGGAAATCCCGACCTATGCTGCGCTGTCCAACGCCAAGTGGCGGGGACGCATCTGCATCCGTTCCGGCTACCACAACTACAACGTCGCCCTCATTTCCTCGATGATCGAGCACCACGGCTCCAGTGCCACCAAAAACTGGCTGATGGACCTGAAAGCCAACCTCGCTCGCAAGCCGCAGGGCAACGACCGGGGGCAGGTCAAGGCGATCTACGAAGGGCTCTGTGACGTGTCAGTGGGCAACACCTACTACATGGGCAAAATGCTGACGAATCCGGATCAGCAGGCGTGGGCCGCTTCCGTGGGCGTCCTCTTTCCCAATCAGATGGACCGTGGAACCCACATGAACGTCTCCGGAGGCGCTGTTGCCGCCAAAGCCCGCAACCGTGCCGAGGCCGTCAAGCTGCTGGAATTCCTCACGGGCGCACACGCGCAGTACCTCTACGCCGAGGTCAACCACGAGTACCCGGTCAAGTCCGGAGTCGGACTGTCCTCCATCGTGCGCGGCTTCGGTAGCCAGCAACCCGGCATTCAGAACGGCACGTTCCGTCAGGACTCCCTCGACCTCACCCGCATCGGCGCTCGCCGCAACGAAGCGATCCGCCTGCTGGATGAAGTCAACTTTGACCAATAGGCCCTATCGGTAATAGAACCACCTGTGTTGGTCGTGCCTGCCCAGTATAGCACAGGTGGTTCTATTACCGATAGGGNCTGTTGATTTGTNATTCCCGCGCAGACGGGAATCCAGTGTGGTGTTTGCGGCATTTCTGGATTCCGGGTCTTCGCTAAGCCACGCCGGAATGACGCAGATTCCCGGTTTCCACGCCAAAGTCAATCCCCCGGAGGAATGCGGTCCAGCCCCAACATGCGGTCGGCGATCCAGTTCTGGTAGCGGTGCAGCGGTTCCTCGAAGCGAAAGCACATGCGACCGCCCGTGAACGCGGGGTGTTCGAGTCCGGCATGAACCTGCTCAATGATGCCGACATCCTGCAAGTTCACCATGTTCCAGAACTCCGCCAGTACCTCGAACCATTCTTGATACNGCTCCGTCTCTTGCGAGCCAGCAGGGGTGAGCAGGTAGGTNTGTTCGCAGGTTTGCTTTGCTGCCAGCGGTTCGTTGATTAGGCAGAAGGCGTGGTTGGGCAGCAGCGTGATCGCCACGTTTGGAAAAATCCAGATGTGGTAGCTGGCATCCCGATGCTCCTCGCTGAGTCCGGGGGCTTCCGGGAGGTTCACCCAGACGGAATTCCGGTCCCGAGAAACCGGGCGGGTGACCATGCCCGTGTACGCGCCCGGCCCCTGCCAACGATGATGATCCTCCACCCGCGAGACCTCCGATAACTCCGGGTGAACGGTGGGCAAGTGGTAGTATTCCATGAAATTTTCCGCGCAGAGCTTGTGGTTCGCGTTGACCTCGTAGTCCTTTTGCGCGTTGACCTCGAACTGCTCTAGGGGATGCCCGGCCAGCCGTTCCGGGAGGTCGCCCAGCCATTCGCTCAGCGGCTGCGGCGAGTCCGAGAGATTGACGAACACCACAAATCCCCAGACCTCCAGAACCACCGGGAACAAGGAGAAATCCTCCTTGCAGAACGTTGGCGTGGTGTCCGGGTTGCGGGACTTCTCGAAAAAGGGTGCGCCTTGGCAACGTCCGTCTAGCCCGTAGGTCCAGCCGTGGTAGCGGCAGCGGATGCGTTGATGCTTGCCGTCCTCCGTGATCAGTTGGGTGCCCCGGTGCCGACAGACGTTGTGGAAGGCNCGGAGCGTCCCGGATTTGTCCCGTACAATGAGCATCGAACGCCCCCCGACCCGCCGCAGTTTCACCTCTCCGGATTCGGTGAATTCGGAGGTGCAGCCTACGGCCACCCAGCCTTGTGCAAAAACATGCTCCTGCTCCAACTTGTGGAACTCCGGGGCCGTGTAGGCATCCGGAATCAGGGTGCTGGCATCATCAACAGAGCGGCGGAGGGCTTCGTAGGTTTCGGGGCGTTGGAACGCCTCGGTGGCAAGACGCTGAGTCATGGGCTTGCTCGGTTGCAAAGGGATCGAATTGAGCCGCCNCNGCGCACACCCTGCGACTCCGGAACAGGCTCCCAATCTGCGGTTTCGTTGACGGAATCACAAGTCGAATTCGCGCCTCACTTTTTCCACCGGAAAGCGTTTGAAAGTGGACNTGTCACCGCTCTTGGACCTGATGAGTGTAAGTTNTGTTTGATGGAAACTCATCCGACTCATCCGTCAGGTGAATCTGCAAACTGTGGCCAGCATAACGGTTCTTCCAGCCAGTGCAAGCGGNGCTGTAGGGCTTCAATTCGCGAGCGCNTCCGGAGANTGCTGGCAGGCAATGGTGTGGGCTGGAGCGGCGGTTTGGAGCGGAGGCAAGTCACGGGCGCAGGTTTCTGGAATGGCCACCGGGCAGCGTTCGACAAAAGGACAGCCACGTTCGATGATCTTCACCTCACGGGCAATGCCGGCCTGCGCCTCNCGGGTGGAGAGGGTGTCTTCCAGCCAGCCTTGTCGCATTTCCGGGACGGAGGAGAGCAGCAGGCGNGTGTAGGGGTGGAAGGGTGGCTCGAAGANGGTGGATTTCGGTCCCTGNTCGGCAACCCGTCCAGCGTAGAAAACCACCACTTGGTCGGCGATNCTGGCCACTGTGTCGAGATCGTGGCTGATGAAGAGGTAGGTCAGGTGCAGTTCGCGCTGAAGCCGCTGGAGCAAATCGAGGATGGCTTTGGCGACAATCGTGTCCAGCGCAGAAGTCACCTCATCACAAATGATCAGGTNCGGCTCGGCAGCAAGGGCGCGGGCGATGCAGATGCGCTGCTTCTCGCCCCCGGAAAGTTCGCCGGGGAAGCGGTCAATGTAGCGTTCGGAAAGCTCGATCTGCTCCAGCAACTCGATGACGCGCCGCTCGTGTTCCTTGCCGCTCATGCCGAGATAAAAACTGAGTGGACGGCCAATGATGTCCCGGACGCACTGTCGCGGATTGAGCGCGACATCCGGCATCTGGTAAATCATCTGGGCTTGCCGAAGCTGCTGCTTGTTACGCTGGGCAAGGGCAGGTGGCAGCAACTCTCCTCCAAACCGGATGTCTCCGGAACGTGGCGGGAGCAGCCCCGTGATGACCCGCGCCAAGGTACTTTTTCCGCTCCCGGATTCGCCTACAATGGCCACCGTCTGGCCGCGNTTCACCNCAACGGACACGTCCTGNAGGATGTTCGGACCATTACGATAGCCCGCTGTGACCGAATCAATCGCGAGCAGGATTCCGGACTCNGTTGCTGAAGTGGATGATTTTTCATGACGAGTGCGGGCCTCCAGCAAAGCACGGGTGTAGTCCTGTGTTGGAGCCTCCAGTATCTGTGTGGTGGTCTCCATTTCGACTAAATTTCCGTAGCGCAACACCATCAGTCGGTCTGCCACTTGGGCGACTACCGCAAGGTCATGGGTGATGTAAATCGCAGCGACTTGCTGGGCAGTGACGATGTGCTTGATCNTCTGCAACACCTCAATCTGCGTGGTGACATCGAGAGCCGTGGTCGGTTCGTCAAAGATGAGCAAATCNGGGCTNCAAGACATCGCCATAGCAACCATCATGCGCTGAAGTTGGCCCCCGGAAACTTGGTGCGGCCAGCGCTCGCCAATGCGCTCTGGATCAGGGAGGTCGAGGCGGCGGTAGAGATCACGCCCCTTTTGCTCGGCTTCACTACGAGACAGCACCCCGTGATCCACGGGCGCCTCTGCATACTGATCAAGTAAACGATGCGCNGGATTGAAGGCGGCGGCGGCGCTTTGCGCGACATAGGCGATGCGGGTTCCCCGGAGTTTCCGTTTCTGCTCCTCAGACGCGGTTCGCAGCTCCATGCCGTCGAAGATAATGTCACCACCCGTGATGCGACAGCCATCACGAGCGAAGCCCATTGCAGCAAGGCCAATCGTGGATTTCCCGGCCCCGGATTCGCCTATCAATCCGAGGACTTCCCCACGCTTGAGTTGCAGGTCCACGCCGCAGACGATTTCGTGCCAACCCTGCTCCGAAAGCCCTTCAATGCGCAGGTTCCGGATGTCCAGCAATGGAGAGTTGGTGTTGTCGTTAGCTGACATCTTTGAGTCCACTTGATTTGTGCAGCATCCAATCAACCACGAAATTCATCGCGACCGTCAGTAGAGCGATGGCTCCGGCAGGTAGCAGGGGGGTGACGTCGTCGTATGTGATCAGGGTTGCGTTGTCCCGGACCATTGATCCCCAGTCCGCCATGGGGGGTTGGAGGCCGAGGCCGAGGAAACTTAGTGCAGAGATGAAGAGAAAGACGAAGCAGAAACGCAATCCGAATTCGGCGAGCAGAGGCGCGGTGATGTTCGGCAGAATTTCTTTGCCCATCACCCAGCCTAGCCGTTCACCGCGCAAACGGGCGACTTCGACAAAATCCATCACTGCAACATTCATGGCTGTGGCACGGGCAAGCCGGAAGACGCGGGTGGAGTCAAGAATGGCGATCACTCCAATGAGGTAGGGCATCGAAGTTCCAAAGATAGAAAGCACCAGCAGTGCGAAAATCAGCGAGGGGATGGACATCAACACGTCTACAATGCGGCTGAGGATCTGGTCGGTCCAACCTCCGACTGTAGCGGCGATCATGCCGGTGATGCTGCCGAGCAAGAAGGCAAGGCTGGTGATAAGCAGCGCGATGCCGATGGTGTTGCGGGCACCGAAGATCAGCCGCGAGAGCATGTCCCGGCCTAGGTTGTCAGTGCCGAGGGGGTACTTGTCGGACCACAATTCGTAGGAGGCTCCAAGAATTTCCGTTTCCCCGTAAGGCGCGATCACCGGGGCGAAAAGCGAGATCACGGCGTAGCCGAAAACCACCAGCATCCCGAACTTTGCACTCAGCGGTGCCGCGAGAAATCCCTTGAAAAAGCTGGCCATAGAATCAGCGTGGATGCAGCAAGCGAGGGTTGGTGATGATCGAAATCACATCTGCCGAGAGGTTCAACATGATGTACACCGACGCAAAGATCATCGAACACGCTTGCACCACTGGAACGTCTCGTTTGGAAACGCTGTCCACCAGCAACTGTCCCAATCCCGGATAGACAAACACCACCTCCACGATGACCACTCCAACCACGAGATAGGCCAAGTTGAGTGCGACCACATTGACAATGGGAGCCAGTGCGTTGGGTAGGGCGTGGCGGAGGATGATTTTCGCAGGACGAATTCCCTTCAGTCGCGCCATTTCGATGTAGGGGCTGGCGAGCAGGTTGATGATTGCCGCCCGTGTCATGCGCATCATGTGAGCGACCACCACAAGGGTGAGCGTCGCTGCCGGAAGCAGGGTGCGGTAAAGTTTATCGCCTAACGACAGTTCGGTGCTGACGTTCGAGATGCCCGGAAACCACCCAAGCTTGATGGCAAAAAAGAGGATCAGAATGTAGGCGACGAAGAACTCCGGAAACGAGATGGAGGTGAGCGTGAAGATGTTGACTGCGCGGTCATAGAGCGAATTGCGGTACAAGGCCGCAAGCACACCGAGCAACAACGCCAGTGGCACGGCAATCGCGGCAGCGAACCCGCCAAGGAAGAGCGTGTTGCCAAGCCGCAGGCCGACCAACTCCGAGATTTCTCGCTTGTTGGCGAGCGAAACCCCCATGTCCCCCATGGCCATCCCGGCCAGCCAGTCGAGGTAACGCAGGTGTGCGGGCTTGTCGAGGCCGAGTTCCGCCCGGAAGACCTTCACGGTTTCCGGGGTCGCGGACTGGCCAAGAATGGACTCTGCCAAGTCACCGGGTAGCAGTTCCACCCCGAAGGTGATGAACAGCGAAATGACGAGCAGGGTGAGCAGGCCCAACGCGATGCGCTGGGCCACGATTTTGAGGACGTTGATCATGCAGGTTTGTTAATGCGAACCGTCACAGTTTGAGACAGGTTGCCGTCCATGTCAATCGCAGAAAATTGGAAACTCCTTGACGACTCCGTTTCGGACCGGACCCTCCAGTACGTCCACCTAGACGGGTTGTTCTGCATTCCAGTAACCAACGTCCATCATGGCGAGGGCGAGATTGCGTTTGAGTCGCAGGGACCAAACCACGGTCGTAGTGTGTCCGACCTGCTGTCCATTCATCCGGATCGGCTACGGATCCGCGCAGCGCGGAGCAGGATTACCGTCAAACACTACCCCTCGGATGCGGCGCTGGGGACCATCCTCGGCGATGCGTCGCAGGGCTTCTGCGCCAATGTAGTCCAGAGAGCCATCCAGACAGCAGTAGGGATCCAGGTTGCACTCCAGTGGGTTGTTGGCTCGCGTCATTTCGTTGCCGTAAGAAAGCAAGCCTCCCTCAACGCGCTCGATGAGGTTGGGGCAGCCCGGAGCGACGTTGAACTCCTGTCCGGCATCCCAAAGCGCATCCCACAGTTGCTGACCCAGCGAGCTTTGATCGAGGTAGATTTAAAGCCACCCTGCTTGCTGTAGCCCGAGCGGGCGACCCCGAAGGGGTGCCCGTTGAAGTCAACGACGCCGAAGCGGAAAAATCGGATGGAGCGGACGGACGAGCCGAAGACCTTTTCCAGCAACGCGTCTGCCTTGGGGCCTTGCACGGCGAGCGGAGACACGTCCGGTTCGCCCACCTGCACGTCCATGCCGTAGCCCAGCGCCAAACCCTTCGTCCAGAGCAACACGTCCGAATCCGCAATGGAGAGCCAGAAGCGGTCCTCCGTGAGCTTGAGCAGGATGGGGTCGTTGAGCATCCCGGCGTTTTGGTCAATCAGCGGGACGTAGAGGCACTGGTCGATTTTGGCATTGCGCAAGTCGCGGGGTGTCATCCACTGCAGCAGTCTGGCCGCGTCCAGACCTTGGATTTCTACTTGGCGCTGGCAGGAGACGTCCCACAACTGAACATGCTCCCGGAGGTGCCAGTAGTCCTCCTCGGTCGAGCGCCCAAAGGCTTTGGGCAGCAACATGTGATTAACGATGGAGTAACCCTGCATCCCAAGGGCATCCACCCGCTCGGTGTAGGGCGTGCGGCGGTTGCGCCGGGAAACCGCGAGGCTCGGCACCGAACTCATGCTGCTCACGCCTCCGGCTTTCCGGACCACCAGACGGTGTAGTTGTGCGGGGCAATCAGAACCGGAATGTGGTAGCGCCGCTCAAAATCGCGGACCTTGAGGCGGATCACCACCGAGTCCATCACCGGATCTTCCTCCTGAAGGTTTTTTCGGGACATATACTCGCCGCTGTGGAAGACAAGTTCGTAATCTTCAACGGAAGACCCCCTGGACTCAAAGGTTTCGGAAAGTCGGCCTTCTTCGTTGGTGCGGGTGTCGAAAACCTGCTCCTTATCGCATTCTCCGAGCAGCCGGAACAACTGAATCCGCACTCCGGTCGCGGAAAGCCCGGAAACCGAATCGAGGGTGTGGGATGATAATGTTGCCATGTGCTTTACTGAACGGGTTGGGGGTTTGTTATTCGATGGACGCCTTGTCGCGCTTGTTGGTGGTGGCGAGGACGATGGGGCTGATCGCGTCCTGTGTCCGCACGTTCACACAGGCGGTTTTGCCGCTGGAGCGGGCACGCTGGAGCGCAGGCTGCAACTGCTCTGGACGCTCCACCAGTTCACCATGTCCGCCGAGTCCCACAAACATTGAATGAAACGGGATGTCCCGGAAGTCCGTGGCCACATGCCGACCGTGCCCAAAGAGCCGCTCCTGCTGCTGGGAGATGGTGGTCAGCCCACCGTTGTTGTCAATGACCACGGTGATTGGTGCGTTTTCCTGAAAGGTCGCCTCGATGCTGAGTCCTCCGGAGAGGAATGCGCCGTCCCCGCTGATCACCACCACGTGGTCTTGAGGGTGCTTGAGCTTGGCGGCCAGCGCGAAGGAAACCCCAACCCCCAGCATGCTGAAGGTGCCGGGATGCAGGATGCCCTTGAGCTTCTGTCCGCGCCAGCCCGCCATATTGATGGCGATTTCGGACCAGAAGTGCGTGTTGCCGCCGTCAATCACCAGCCAGTCCTCCAGCCCCATCGCGGACTGCACGTCGAGTGCGAGTTGCAGGGGGTGCAATCGTGGGTCTCCTGCGGCTTCCTGCTCAGTGTCCTGTTGCATTTGTTCCACCCAAAGGCCGCGCTGTCGACGGTTTTCCTCGAACCACGGGCGATCAAAGGAAAGTTCGCCCGCCGTGTGCGAGGCAAGCAGTGCCTCGAAAAACGCCCCTGGATCACTCAGCAACAAGTAGTCTGCGGCGCGGTTGAGTTCGAGTTCTTCCGGAGAACCGTTGATGCAAACCAGCGGAAGGGCTTCAGGGAAGAAGGGCGGGTTGCCGAAATTCATTTGATTGTCCAAGCGTCCGCCCACCATCAGCGCGACGTCGGCTTCCTGAAGGGCAAATTTGGAGGGGGCGTATTGGTGAAGGTCGGCCAGCCCCATGTAGGCTTCCGATTCTTCGCCCAGCAGTTTTTGGTGGTAGGGAATGTTGAAAATCGGAATGTTCAGCGTGTGGCCCACCGCTTCCAGTTGGTGCTCGGCTCCCGACCACCAGACTCCGTGCCCACCAATCAACACCGGTCGCTCGGCCTGCTTGAGCAGATCCATAATCCGGTTGAGGTCGTCCGGACACGGCCACGCCCGCGCAGGAACTTGGGCACTGCGCACAAACGGCCGCTCGTTCTGTCCGGCGGTTTCCTCAAAGGAACTGAACATGATGTCCACCGGAACACTCAAATGCACCGGGCCGGGATAACCACTGAGGGCGATTTTGTAGGCGCGGTCCACGAATTCTGGGATGCGCTCGCCGTCGGTGATCGAGGTACTGTACTTGGTCAGAGGTTCAGCAATGCGGATATCATCAATCTCCTTAAAACCGCCGCTGCCCTGACGCTTGAGGGTGCTGGAGCCCGTAATGAAGATCACCGGGGAGCGTTCGCCCCATGCCTCCATCATCGCCGGAATCGCGTTGGCAAAGCCTTCCGGGCCGACGAGGCAAACCGTGGGTGTGCGGCTGATCCGTGTGAAGCCATCGGCCAGATGTCCGGCCACCTGCTCATGCGGCGTGTTGATCACCGACATCCCGCACTCGGCCATACCCTCCAAGGCAGGATTGCAAAACCCTCCGCTCAACGTGAACACTTGGGTAATACCTTTTTCGTGCAAGGCTCTCGCGAGCAGCATGCCTCCGCGTATTTTCATGTGAAATGCCCTAATTTTGGCAGCATTGTCCGGTTAGGAAATTGCAGTTGAGTTTCAGACCTGCAAGTTTTTCGAAGATCCCTTATATTTCAGGGATTTTCGATCATGTTGACTCGACTTGAGAGAACCCACAAGCGGTTCCGAACAGACAATTTTTCAAGATTATTGTCTCCAGCCCTAGAGTTGCTAGAGTCCATTCCTCCTCTGGAATCAGGCAACAACCGTCCCTTGGATTTTGACTTTAGCACGGGGCGGTGTACCCGTGTTCACGCCCCTGATGAGCGATCTTTGCAGGACGGATGCACCGGTACACCACCCGGTGCTACCCTTCTTGAGGCATTGCTTCACCTGTTTGCCCACATAAGCCTACTCTCGACAGCAACAGTTTTGCAATGCCGACCCCCGCAAAAACTGCTAAACTGCTTCAATTTACCTCTTAACAGAAGCACAACGTAAAATGGAGTGGATTCGATCACATTATTGTGGAGATTTGCGCGTCTCGGACGTGGGCACGGAGGTGGTGCTGGCAGGCTGGTGTCAGACTCGCCGGGACCACGGCGGCGTGATTTTCGTAGACCTGCGGGACTACACGGGCCTCACGCAGGTGGTCTTCAAGCTGGAGATCAACGAGGACGCGCATCAGGAGGCCGATCGCATCCGGGGCGAATATGTGCTGGCCATCCGGGGAAAGGTTGCGCATCGTATTGAAGGCAACGTCAATGCTAAGCTTCAGACGGGAGCAATCGAGGTGCTGGTGGAAACGCTGGAAATCCTCAACCCCTCGCAAACCCCGCCTTACATTCTCGAAAACCGCGAAGCAGTGGACGAGAAGCACCGCTTGACCCACCGCTTCCTAGACCTGCGGCACCCGACCCTGCAAAATAACCTCATGCTGCGTTCGCAGGCGATGCAGGTGGTGCGCAACTACTTCACGCAGGAGCAACGCTTCTTCGAGGTCGAAACCCCCATCCTCACCAAATCCACTCCGGAAGGTGCCCGCGATTACCTCGTGCCCTCCCGCGTCAGCCCCGGACAGTTCTACGCACTGCCGCAGTCGCCCCAGCTTTTCAAGCAGTTGTTGATGGTCAGCGGCTACGACCGCTATCTGCAAATCGCCCGCTGCTTCCGGGATGAGGATTTGCGCGGTAACCGCCAGCCGGAGTTCACGCAGATTGACCTCGAGTTGAGTTTCACGCGCCCGGAAGAGATTTTCGGCCTCATCGAGGGCATGTTCGCCCAACTCTTTCAGGAGACGATTGGGGTGGAGGTGGAAACGCCCTTTCCCCGCATGAGCTATGACGAGGCGATGGAGCGTTTTGGTTCCGATGCTCCGGACCTGCGCTTTGGGATGGAATTGACTGACATCTCCGACATCGCCGGAGGGTGCGAGTTGAAGGTCTTTTCTGAGGTCATCGCCAAAGGCGGCAGCGTCAAAGCGATCTGTGTTCCAAACGGAGCGGACCTCTCACGCAAGGATTTGGACAACCTCACCGACTTCGCCCGCATTTACGGTGCCAAGGGCATGGCGTGGATCAAGCGCAATCCAGATGGCTGGCAATCCCCCATCGCCAAGTTCTTCACCGCCGAACAACAGCAGGCGCTGCAAGAGCGCGTGGGACTAGGCGTGGGCGACCTTGTGCT
>PANO01000080.1 GCA_002707655.1 Deltaproteobacteria bacterium | reverse complement strand
CAGGCTCCGGGCCTCCTCCTGGGTCAGTCGTAGCATTGCAGCCCGGACTCGACGCGGGGGGACTCGTCGCTGAAGATCTGCCACGGCACGTTGTGCGGGCGTCCGGGATGTCGCGCAGCACGACCAGCCGCACCCGGTGCGTGCCTCAAAGAATGTCGAACGCACCCACGTTTTTTTATTCCGAGGTCACCTGTTGGAGCAGGCTGCGTGGGTGGTGGGACTGACCGCGTAGAACCGGAACGCCGACTCCGGGGCATCAACGTTCTGCTCCCGGAGTTGCTTGCGGTAGTTGACGTAGTGCCCGAACAACTCGTCCAGCGCCCACGAGTCCAGGGATTCTGCCGAGGGCTTGTAGGTGACGAGGTTGTGCTCGCCCAGCCCCTCTAGGTCGTCGGGCAGCGACTCCGGCTCCGGGCCATCCCCCCAGCGCAAGATCAGCACGTCGAGAAACTGCCGCTTGAGCGAAAGCTCCTCCTCCAGCGCACCTCGTAGGCGATCCCGGTAAAGAAGTCTGCGAGCAACAAACCGAACCAGCGGTGCCAAGGAACCATGCGGAGCATTCAAAGAAGAGGAAACCGTTGATTAGGCGGACGGCCCCATCCTAGGGCACTCCACCCCAAAGGGAAAGCGCACCGGCTTGACATCCGTGCTTGATGGCTTTACCCTTGGGGCCATTATGGATGATGCAGTACGCCCAACGCTCTGGGAGCCTGATGTTGGGCACGATCTTCACGGCCTTCGCCCAACCTGTTGAATGGTCAGGGAATTTTTGTTCAGGTGCTTAGACAGGAGCGCAGGGGATCACAACATCAGACCAGCAACTGCATCGAAGCCTGATCTTGAGATAAGACATCCGAGTTATGAAATATACCATCAATGAAAACATAATCTTTTTCAAGGAATCGCTCTCCCTAGAAAACATTACTGAGATCAAAAACGTACTTGAATCTGAACTTGACTCACTCGGCACGCATCTCCAGTTTGATATGCAAGAAGTGACCTCATTGGACACTGCGGTGTTACAGTATTTTTTGTGCTTAAAACGAAACCTTCTAAAAAATAATAAAAACCTAGAGTTCGTTCATTTGGAAGAAAATCTTCTTGATCTTCTTAAGCTTGTAGGACTGGAACACCATTTTCTTGATCCTGTTCAACCTATCTCATAAGAGAAAGTAAAATGAAATTACTGTCTATTACAATCAGCAGGAAGATATTTTTTATCTTCTTAATAAATTCCATCATTACTATCACCATTTCCGGATTAGTGATTAATTCATTTTTAGACCTGTCAAAGACCCTGCATTACAGCTCTGAGGTTTTATCCACCTACAAAATCAATTTGGATTTAATCAGAATTGAACAAGCCAAGCTCAAAGGCTACGCGCAGTCATTTTATTTGAATGTAACCGAGGAGTCTGCTAAAAACGGCATCCAAGTCATTAAAGATTCGATTGGTCGAATTGAAGAATCGCTAACAAAATTAAAAACAGAAAATAACAACTCAATCAACCAAAGTGAGGTGACAAGCTCACACCGATACTCTTTAAGAGGGGACCAGTTAGATGAATTTGATTCAAATATTTCAGGTGACACTAATAAAAATAACTGGAATGCCTTCAAAGAAAAACACAAAAATCAAGATTTTGTTTACAATTTTATGATCACTAGAAACATAAAAGAACTTGAACTTGAAAACCTAAAAACAATCTTAGGGAATTCAAGACTAAAGACCATAATTTCTTCAGATTTGAGCTTAATAAATACAGATATAAATAGACTAAATGTGCTTACAAAAAAAATCGCAACAAATTCTCTAGAAAAATTAACATCAACACCACAATCCAAAAAAAATATATCCATTTTAATCAATGCCTTTAACGAATTCAAAGGGCAGCGCAAAAGAATCATCTTCCGCATCAGGTCCAAACGAGGACTCATCGCAGGAAAGCCGGCGTATGAGGAATTTATGGCAAAAATGATGGGCGGCGAAGAAAATCCTGAAGATGGTTTATTGAATAAAAATCTATATCATCGCCTGACGTTACTNATAGAAAAATTGGACGAGATGGTCAGTTCGTCACAAAAAAAAGAAGATAAAAAAAACAATACAACTGGTTTAAACAATCTCAACAATTTAGACAAGATTCTTATTGAGTATTCTGAAATCCAACAAGAACTATCTGCCATCGTCAAAGAAACCGATGTCCAAGATAACATCGACTCCTTCAATAAGATGGATTTAAATTTTACGAAAACTTTTGAAAGTGTAAAAAAATCCGGAATCGTAATTATTGCAAGCGAGCTACTAGCTAATCATTTTTCTGATACAAATTTAGGATTGTCGCACATATTGGATGACATCAATTCAGTCGTCAATAAAGACATTGATCTTGTCAATAAAAGTGTAATCAGTGAAGCAGAAGAATTCATCTGGGTGGTTCTTGTTGTATCAGCCATTGGTGTGCTAGTTAGTCTCTTTTTTGGTTTTCTTGTCCGCAGATCAATCACCAATCCTGTTGATAATCTCGTTGAGATGGCCAAAGACATTGCTCAAGGGGAGGGGGATCTCACAAAAAGAATCCTAGTCTCTGGACAAGACGAGCTTGGGAATCTATCAAACTGGTATAATTTGTTTCTCAAAAAACTAAACAACATCATTGTTCAAGTCAAAAAACGATCTCACAATATCCACAAAATTTCCCAAGAGATGGCTTCGGGGAACCAAGACCTTTCGACACGAACACATCAGCAAAGTGCATCTTTGGAAGAAACCGCAAGTTCTATGGAGGAAATCAACAGCATTGTCCAGAACAGTGCCGAAGAAGCCAAAAACGCCAGTGATCTAACAAAAAACGCGCAGCAATCCGTGGAAAACAGCCGCCAGCAGCTTCTAGATACCGTCAACAAATCGATCGGAACCAACCAAAAAATGCTCTTAAATCTTCAGGAGACAAATTCCAGAGTCGTCAATGCCATGGAAGACATCATGAAGAGTTCGAAAAAAATTGCTGGAATCATCACCTTGATCAACGACGTTGCGTTCCAGACCAATTTGCTCGCACTGAATGCATCCGTTGAAGCCGCCCGCGCAGGGGAACATGGTAAGGGGTTTGCTGTTGTCGCCACGGAAGTGAGAAAACTGGCTCACCGTTCAGCGAAAGCTTCAAAAGAAATCGGAGTCTTGATTGAAAACACCCTTGAGAGCATCGAGACGGGTCGGCAGCTAGTCACTGAGGGAGAAAAAGGTACTCAGGAAATGAGATCTCAAATTGAAACGATACTCAACCATCTGAAAAATGAAAGTGACTCCAACTTGAATGACATCATTCAAGCATTCCTCGAAGTTTCGGAAGTTATGGAAAACATCAAAGTCGCAGCTACAGAACAGGCAGAGGGTGTGGGGCAGATCAACACAACCATTGCTGACATGCAGCGAATCACTCAGGAGAATGCCACTCTAGTCGAAGAAAATGCTAGAGCCAGTTCCAGTATGGCCCAAGACACAAAACACCTTGAGGAGCTACTCAACAGCTTCAAGGTTGGTGAGGAAACTGATCCTAATGCCGCAAAAAATCTTCCAACAACCGACTCCTATCTCATTGAATCTAAAAACACACATGATCGAGATTCAGCAGAAGAGTCCGAATCCAATCCAGCAATGATGNATCATGACCAAGGGAAGGCACTCAATAAATTGAGAAATTTATCACCCTTCAAATAATCCGAACAGCCTAAGTCTGAAAGTTCTTTTGTTGAGGGAATTGATCGCTTCTTCAGATATTAGTTTTTATGGTGGTTCAAAAACCGANTGATATACAGTATCAAAAGTATCAAGATTTTGTCGAATCTCAGCTAGGCATTGACTGGAGCAAGGGGAAGCAATACCTGCTGCACGGTCGCCTCAACTCTAGGTTGTACGAGCTGGGTTTGGATTACGATGAGTACTTCCAAGTACTGCAAGACAGCAAGAACAAGGGGGAACTTCAGTATTTTTACAATTTAGTAACCACTACAAAAACAGAATTTTACCGAGACTCGGCACTGTTTGATTGGTTCAGGGAGAATGTCATCCCTGAATATTTCCACCAGATCAATACAGGAAAACGNGAAAAAATACGTATCTGGAGTGTAGGCTGTTCAACGGGCGAAGAAGCCTACACCCTTGCTTTTGAAACCGATCAATTGGCCCAATTATTATCAAGAACCCCGGAAGGATTTAAAATACTGGCTTCTGATGTCAACACAGACGTATTATTTTATGCAATACAGGGAGTTTACGATGAAAACCAATTACAAACCATCCCACGTCCTGTTCAGGGGAAACACTTCCGGTACATCAAAAATGACAATAAAAACCGCCAGCTTCAGGTTCGTGAACACATCAAGCAAAGGATTGAATTTAGAATACTGAATCTGTTGGATTCTCGTTATCCTATTGCTACGAAATTCGAGGTCATTTTTTGCCGTAATGTACTTTATTATTTCAACAATGAAACTAGAGTGATGATTCTCAACAAATTGGTTGAATTTCTGGCCCGGGACGGTTATCTAATTTTTGGCGGTACGGAAACAGGGCATCAAGTCGAAGGGGCAACCAAAATTCGACATAATGTTTTCAAGAAAAAATGAACCATTACCGTCTTCAATGTGGAATGAATGAATTCTAAAATATTAATAGTAGATGATTCCCGGATGATCCGAAATCATGTCCGCCGAATACTGGATTCTGGGCCAGAAGAGTATGAAGTGATTGAGCAGGTCGATGGCCATCAAGCACTGAACTGGCTCTCTCAACTCCACCAGCAGGAATTTCCCGATCTTATTTTGTTGGATCGGAACATGCCGAAGATGAGTGGGGATGAGTGCATCCGGATTTTAAAAAAAGATGAGGATTGGAAGAGAATCCCCGTGTTGTTTCTGACGGCGCAGGTCGAGATGAGTCAGTTGGTGAAAGGACTTGCAGAACTTGAAGCAGAGGATTATCTGCCAAAACCTTTCGATCCTGATGAATTACTGGCCCGGATCAAAGTTTTAATCCGTATCAAGCATGCAGAAGATTTGACTCATCAGTTGAACCGGGATCTAGAAAAATCCCTNGTGCTTCAGAAAAAAGCTTACGAGGATCTCAAGGAGACAAAAATTCGCCTCGCCGAAACCGAAGCAATTGCAAAACTGACGGGGATTTTTGAAAAGTTTGTGCCCAAGGAGTTTCTCACGCGCATTGCGCCAGATGGACTGGAGAACCTCAGATTCGGCCATGCAGAAAGTGACAATATCACCATCCTGTTTTCCGATATCCGCTCCTTCACGGAGATTTCAGAAAGCTACTCCCCTCAGGAACTGATGGATTTCCTGAACGGCTACCTGAAGCAGATGAATCCACCAATCATGGAGAACCACGGGTTTGTAGATAAGTTTATTGGTGACGCAATCATGGCCGTCTTCGACAGCCCAGATCAGTCCGATGCGGAAGAGGCGAGAAACGCGATTGATGCGGCACTGGGAATGCAGAAGATGCTGGCCAAGCTCAATGTCAAACGCCGGAAACAAAAATTGACCCCGGTGGCGATGGGGATTGGGATTCACAGCGGGAACGTGATCATCGGAACGATCGGTTTTGAAGAGCGCATGGACTCCACGGTGCTTGGCGATGCCGTCAATCTGGCTTCCAGACTAGAAGGGTTGACGAAGCATTACGGGTGTCCAGTGATCATTTCTAATGATACCTTTGATCTCCTCGAAAACAGGAAGGACCTATTACTACGGGAGTTGGACCGAGTGATGGTCAAAGGACGTCAGGCGCCGGTGACCATTTATGAAGTTTTTAATGGTGATGCTCCGGCTCTCAAGCAAGCCAAGCAAGACAGTTTTGATATTTTTGAGGACGGTTTGGCTTGCTACCGCAAGCGCCAATGGAAAAAGGGTCTGCAGGCTTTTGAGGACTGTCATCAAGGGTGTCCTCAGGATGCAGTCTTCCCGCTCTATGCGGAACGCTGTCGGCAGTTCCTCAAGAATCCTCCGCCCCGCAATTGGGACGGCGTTTATACCTTTACCCAAAAATGACCCCCGACCAACTTCCCGTTGACGAGTTCATTGAGGAAGCAGAAGATTTGCTCCAAGACCTCGAAACCGCCCTGCTGGAACTCGAGTCCGAACCGCAGAACCGTGAACTGGTGGGGCGTGTCTTCCGTGATGTCCATACCCTGAAGGGTGGAGCCGGGATGGTNGCACAAACGGAGCTTGCAAATTATACCCATCAACTGGAATCAATGCTGGACCGGATTCGCTCAGGTCAGCTTGAATGCACACCGCAGCTCATTTCCCTGTTGCTGNAATCCTTGGATTGTCTCCAGTCCTTCATCCGCAGTCTGCGCGGTGAAGGAGAGATCAATCAGGCTCTGAAGGAGGAAACCCTGCACCAGATTCAGTCTTTTGACAGCACGGCTCCCAAACAACCGACCGCACCGAGCANCNCACCTGTTGAGAATGCAGAGCCGGAGCCTCCCGCTCCATCTNCTGTTGAGAATTTAGAGCCAGAACCTCCCGCTCCGTCTCCTGTTGCGGAGCATCGGCAANCTTACCTGCTGACTTTGAAATTCAGCCCCGANCTGTTCCAGAGAGGGGGGGATCCTCTGTTGCTNCTNCGGCAGCTTGATGAACTCGGNGAAATGNNCGTCATTGTTCATCCCGGAAAACTTCCAGATCTCGAAGACTTTGATCCGGCACNATTATACCTCTGGTGGAGCCTCAAGCTCGTCACCGAATCTCCACTTACGGAAATCGAAAACATCCTCGTTTTCTTTCAGGAAGGCAACGACCTCAGCATTGAGTCCATTGATACACCCCCCGAAGACAGTGGAGTTGTCGTGGAAGCTCACCAGCGCATGATCCGGCAGGCCGAGGACTCCGCATCAACCCTCGAACCNCCCCATCGGGAGGGTGATCTGGACACCGAAATGGTCACTTCCGAGCCGGATCAAAGCACACCAGAGGTGGAGGNGACCAGCATAACAGTGGAGCCAAAGGTGCAGGACNCTCCTGAGAACACAGGAACCCTCAAGCCGATCAAGGAAACTCAGGTGGTGCAGTCCATCAGGGTTCACGTCGATAAGTTGGACAAACTCCAGAACCTCGTGGGGGAAACGGTGATTAACCAGTCGCGGCTGATGCGTCTTAGCGAAGAAATCATNGCGATCGATGAAAACCTCGGNGAGATGGTCCTGCAATTTGTCGAGGAAAACGAGCAGTCCGTGCGTGAACTGCAAGATCAAATCNTNCANGTNCGCATGGTGCAGGTGGGCAGCATCTTCACTCCCATGAAGCGCNTNGTCCGCGATTTTGCAGTCACAAAAAACAAACAGATTCGGCTGGAAATCAGCGGCGCCGATACGGAACTCGACAAAACCGTCACCGAACAACTCCACGGTCCGTTGGTACACCTCATCCGGAANGCCATGGACCATGGCATTGAAGAACCGGAAATCAGACAGCAGCATGGCAAAGATCCCACCGGGACCATCGCNCTGCGAGCCTCCNATCAGGAGGGCTTTGTTATTGTGGAAATTGAAGATGACGGGAAGGGGATGGACCCGCAGAAGATCATGGAGGCCGGGGTGCGCAAGGGACTGGTCAGTGCCGGGGATCAACTCTCGGAGCAGGAAGCCTTTCAGCTCATCTTCCAACCCGGATTTACCACCACCACCGAAGTGACCAGTGTTTCCGGACGCGGGGTAGGCATGGACTCGGTCAAGCGCGAAATCGAAGCCCTCTTGGGCAACATCGAAATACACAGCAACGTCGGCAAGGGAACACTGGTACGATTGAAACTCCCTCTGACCTTGGCTATCATTGAAGGGATGATCGTTCGAGTCGGTGTCCAGATCTTTACTCTGCCCCTGCTTGCGGTGCTTGAAGCCCTGCGGCCCCGCCCCGAGCAGATCAAACGGCTCAAACGTCGCGGGGAACTGATTGACATCCGTGGGGAATACATTCCTTTGATTCGGCTTCATGAACGCCTCAAACTCGACGGTGCCACCGAAGATCCCAGCCGTGGACTGGTGATCGTCATCCAGCAAGGCANCCAAAAACACTGCATGCTTGTNGACGAAATCATTGACCAACGCCCTGTGGTGATCAAAAACCTTGAGGATCACTTCATCCAAGTTCCCGGCATNNCCGGAGCAACTATTATGGGAGACGGCTCGGTTTCCTTCATTCTGGATGTCTCTACCCTAGCTGCCTGAAAAAGGAGTGACTATGGATACCACTTCCGACAACATCGGGTTCCTCAGTGATCTTGAGGAAGAAGAGGAATTTGACCTTGAACTCACACATCGGGAGGGCACCCAACTGATCACCTTCATACTTGGGGAGGAAAAATACGGACTTAAGATCCTCAAGGTCCGAGAACTGATCAGCTATCCGGAAGTTGTGACCCGCATTCCCGGAATGCCGGATTTTATTGTCGGCATGATCAACCTGCGTGGCCTTGTCATACCTATCATGGATCTGCGTCTGCGGTTCAGTATGGATGACGGAGAGTATGACAAGTACACGGTCATCATCATCGTCCAAGTCGAAGATAAAATGGTCGGCCTGACGGTTGATTCGGTTGCCGACGTGGTCTACCTGGAAGAGGAGGAAACGCAGGGAACCGCAGACATTGCGACCAACATCGACACCCAGTTCGTCCAAGGAGTGGCCAACATCAAGGCGGATATGGTGATCCTGCTGGATGNTGATCNTTTGCTCTCAGAGCAGGAACTNGCCCANCTGACTCCCCAGTAANCCGAAGCTTCTCGCATTCATGAACCGTCCTGCCAAGGTTCTCATCATTGATGATTCGGCGGTCGCCCGTCAGACCTTGAAACTCATNCTTTCCGAAGACCCTGAGCTTGAGGTGGTGGGAACCGCACCCGATGCCCTGATCGCTCTGCGCAAGATTCCCGAACTGAATCCGGATGTGCTGACCCTTGATGTCCAGATGCCCAAGATGGACGGTCTGACCTTTCTGGAAAGGCTGATGAAGTCTAGGCCGATGCCGGTGGTAATGGTCAGTGCCTACACCCAAGCGGGTTCCGAGACGGCTTTACGCAGCTTGGAACTTGGTGCAGTTGACATCATTGAAAAACCCAAGATCGAGGTGCGTGAAGGTCTCAACGAACTGGCCATCCTGATNACCGACAAGGTCAAGGCTGCCGCNCAGGCCAAGCTAAAAACTCCACGTCAGCGGTTTCTGGAGCCGATGCCCAGACACGATACCGACGCTGTCCTCCCACCAAAAAAACCAAGTCGTCCTCTTGCAAAGCAGCAACCCTTGATCGCGATTGGCGCNTCCACCGGCGGCACCGAGGTTCTGCGGGAAGTGTTGAGCAGCCTGCCCCAAGACATGCCCGGCATCGCCATCGTGCAGCACATGCCGAAAGCATTCACCGGTTCCTTTGCCGAGAGTCTGGACCGGGTCTGCAAGATTGACGTGAAAGAAGCGGAAGCAGGGGACCGGGTGTTACCCGGAACGGCTTTACTTGCTCCTGGGGACATGCACATGATTCTGGAGGCTGACCCTTCGGGCTACCAGGCACGACTGAACGAAGGCGAACTCGTGAATCGCCATCGTCCCGCAGTGGATGTGCTTTTCCGTTCGGTGGCATCGATGGCAGGATCCGCAGCCATAGGTGTCATCCTGACAGGAATGGGCAATGACGGGGCCAAAGGGATGGCCGAAATGCACGACTCTGGAGCCCACACGATGGCACAAGACGAAGACTCCTGTGTGGTTTATGGAATGCCGCGAGTGGCAGTCGAAAGCGGAGCTGTTGATGAAGTGCTCAACCCGGAGCAGATTGTCAGACGTTTGCTTGAATTGCGCTGATTGGGGAGCGGGTTTCAGGAGGTGATGAAAAACAAATATTGATTCGGGCTTGACCTTCGGAGCCAAACTCGGGATGATAATTCCGCTTGTCTTTCCGCCCGGATGGTCCGGACGGTTTTTTCATTAATGCTTTCAAAAGGAGAAATAATGAAGGCACTTGCCAAAATCGCACTGGCGTTCATCGCCACAGGCGCATTGGTGTTCACGGCCAACGCCGGAACGGTCGATGATGTCAAAGCACGTGGAGAACTGCGTTGCGTCACCAGCACCGGCCTCGCCGGTTTCGCCTATCCGGATGCCAACGGCGTCTGGCGTGGGTTCGACATTGACTTCTGCCGGGCCACGGCAGCCGCTGTACTTGGGGATTCGACCAAGATCAAGGCAGTGAAGTCCACTGGAAAAACCCGTTTCACCATCCTCAACGCCGGAGAGGCCGATGTCCTCTGGCGTAACACCACCATCACTTTCACACGTGATGTGGGTGTGAAACTGCGCTTCTTGGGCGTCAACTATTACGACGGCCAGGGCTTCATGGTCAACAAGACCAAGTACGACATCAAGAGTGCTAAGGAGTTGGACGGGGCATCGGTCTGCATCGCCACCGGAACGACCACCGAGTTGAACCTTGCCGATTACTTCCATGCCAACGGCATGTCGTATGAAGCGGTGACGATCGAAACCGCANACGAGGGACGCACGAACTACCTCGCCGGCCGTTGCGACATCTACACCACGGACGCTTCCGGTCTCTCCGCGCAGCGCTCCACNTTCCCGAATCCGGNCNANCACATCGTGCTTCCNGAAATCATCTCCAAGGAGCCGCTCGGTCCCGCTGTCCGTCATGGGGACGACCACTGGGCCGACATCGTCACTTGGGTGCTGAACGCCACCNTCACGGCTGAGGAGAAAGGCATCACCTCTGCGAACGTGGACAGCATGATGAACTCNAAGGATCCGGAAGTCCTGCGCCTNCTCGGCGTCGAGGGNAACCAGGGNGCNGAACTNGGCTTGAGCAANGACTGGGCGTACCAGATNATCAAGCANGTCGGCAACTACGGCGAGATCTTTGAGCGCAACATTGGCGTGAANACCCCGCTCGGCATTGAGCGCGGCATCAACGGCCTCTGGACGGATGGGGGTCTCATCTACTCCCCGCCGTTCCGCTGATCGTCTGATTCGTCGCTCAGCGACTTTTCATCGGTAGTNATGAAAGTGTGCCGGTTCCTGCGGGGATCGGCACACGCTTCATGTGCTGTCCACTNCTGCTTCCCAATTCTCNACACAAGCTGGNAGCGATGGGTGTTCCCACTGGCACAGAGCCAAGTTCANGTAACNTGATCNCAAGGCTCTGGGGCAACGAAGAAACCCGCTCCGTCATCATCCAGATCGTGACGCTGACGGTTGTCTTTGCGGTTCTTGCCTTGCTCGTCCGCAATGTGGTCATCAACTTTGCGGCCAACGACAAGAGTTTCAGTTTCGACTTCTTGTTCGCGCCAGCCGGTTACGACATCACCTTCTCGCCCTTCATCGAGTACAGTTCACGCAGCACCCACCTCCGGGCTGCTGCCGTCGGCATCCTCAACACGATTTTTGTGGCCGCGTGCAGCATTGTGCTGGCAACGGTCATGGGCTTCACCATGGGTATCCTGCGGCTCTCCAGCAACTGGCTGGTCAACCGCATCGTTTACGTCTTTATTGAATTCACCCGCAACGTGCCGCTCCTGCTGCACATCTTCTTCGTCCATGGGATCATCGTCACCACCCTGCCGGTGCCCAAACAGGCGATGAACATTTCGGACACCTTCTTTCTGACCAACCGTGGCTTTTATGTTCCGGCCCCCGTGCTTGAGGAAGGGGCCGGAGTGGTTGTTATTATTTTGGGACTCGCCATCCTGTGCGTCATCGGCTTCTGGCGTTGGGCCAAGCAGGTGCGGGACGAAACCGGAAAAATCTATCCGGTGTTCTGGGTTTCGGTGGGGGCGATTGTGGGGGCCACCGGAATCGCCTATTTCTTGATGGGCATGCCGCTTTCCTGGAGCATGCCTGCGCTCAAGGGGTTCAACTTCAAGGGTGGTATGGCGCTCAAACCAGAATTCCTTGCCCTCTGGCTCGCGCTTTCCTACTACCACGCCTCCTTCATCGCGGAGATTGTGCGCGGGGGCGTCCTCGCTGTCAGCCACGGTCAGACGGAAGCCGCTTATGCCGTTGGGTTGCGCCCCAGCCGTACTCTGCAACTCGTCATCGTCCCGCAGGCACTACGGGTCATCATCCCGCCGCTGGCAAGCATGTACCTCAATGTCACCAAGAATTCATCGCTGGCCATCGCCATCGGCTACATGGATGTGGTGGCGACCATTGGCGGCATCACCCTGATGCAAACGGGCAAGGAGATGGAGACGATGATCATTGTACTCCTGACCTACCTGTTCTTCTCTCTGCTGATTTCTGCGTTCATGAACTGGTTCAATCGCAGAATGAAACTTGCTGAACGGTAATCCGGAGGACTTGTGAGCGAAAGCAACACCCCAAATCCAAACTACGAACCCGGCGCACATCCGGACTGGCCACCACCCGTCAAAACCACGGGGGTGGTCGGCTGGGTGCGGCTCAACCTGCTCTCCTCGCCGCTCAACATCGTTATGACCGTTGTGGCCCTCTGGTTTCTGGGAACCGTGATTCCCTCCCTGATTGAGTGGCTGTTGATCAACGCCGTCTGGGACGCCGAAAATCGTGTGGACTGCTGGAAACAAATGACCTTTCCCGGCGATCCGGATTACCTGAGCAAGGAACTCCCCCGAGGCTGGGTGCAACCCGGTGGATGCTGGGCGTTTATCGAAAGCCGCATGTCGCTCTTCGTCTATGGTTTCTATCCGGAACCTGAACGCTGGCGGGTCAAGCTCTCGTTTCTGATGCTGGGGATCGCTGTGCTGGCGGCGCTGTGGGACAAGATGCCGGGACGGAAGTACTTCCTCCGATATGCGATGATCTTTCCGTTTCTTGCGGGCTGGTTACTGGTTGGCGGATTTGGGCTTAAACCTGTGGAGACGGACCTATTCGGCGGCATCATGCTGACCCTCATCATCGGAGTGACCGGGATCACCTTCTCGCTACCGCTCGGAATCATGCTGGCTTTGGGGCGCCGTTCAAAGATGCCGGTGGTGCGCATCCTCTGTGTGCTGTTCATCGAGTTCATCCGGGGTGTTCCTCTGATCGCGCTACTCTTCGTCGCCCAAGCGATGCTCAACTACTTCATGCCGCCCGGAACGGTCTTTGACCTCTTGGCACGGGTGCTGATCATGGTGACGCTGTTCTCAGCCGCATATAAGGCAGAAATTGTGCGTGGCGGCTTGCAGGGGATTCCGCAGGGGCAGTACGAGGCTGCGGATGCCCTTGGCCTCAGTTACTGGAAGGCGCATCGCTTGATCATCCTGCCGCAGGCACTGAAAATCTCCATTCCCAGCATCGTCAACTCCTTCATTGGTCTCTACAAGGACACCACCCTCGTGCTGATTATCGGCATGCTCGACCCATTGGGCATTGGGAAGGCTGCGTTGGCCGATGCTAATTGGTCTGGGCTGGCACGGGAAGTCTATCTGTTTATCGCGATTTTTTTCTTCATTAGCTGTTTCAGCATGTCGAGATACTCGATTTACCTTGAGAAGAAACTGAACACGGGCCACTAACGGACACGATTATGACCGCTAACACCGAAACAAACATAAGCTCCGCACCGTCTGTGGATGCTTCCAAGGTGATCATCTCCATTGACGCGATGCACAAATGGTTTGGTGATTTTCACGTTCTCAAGAACATCAACCTGAAGGTTCACCGGGGCGAGCGCATTGTTATCTGCGGCCCGTCCGGTTCCGGAAAATCCACCCTGATCCGCTGCATCAATCGGTTGGAGGAGCATCAGCAAGGAACCATTGAGGTGGACGGGACGGAACTGACCCATAACCTCAAGAACATCGAAATCATCCGCTCCGAAGTCGGCATGGTTTTCCAGCACTTCAACCTCTTTCCTCACCTGACCGCGTTGGAGAACCTCACGCTTGCGCCCATCTGGGTGCGCAATACTCCCAAGGCGGAAGCTGAGGAAGCGGCGATGAAGTATCTGGAGCGCGTCAAGATTCCGGAACAGGCCCACAAGTATCCCGCTCAGCTTTCCGGCGGTCAGCAGCAGCGTGTCGCCATCGCCCGCTCGCTCTGCATGAACCCCCGGATCATGCTCTTCGATGAACCGACCTCTGCGCTTGATCCGGAGATGATCAAGGAGGTGCTGGATGTCATGATCGAACTCGCTGAAAGTGGCATGACCATGCTCGTCGTCACCCACGAGATGGGTTTCGCCACCGCCGTTGCTCACCAAGTGATGTTCATGGACGAGGGTGAGATCATCGAGCAGAACATCCCTCACGAATTCTTCAACAATCCCCAGAACGACCGCACCAAGCTCTTCCTGAGCCAGATTCTCCAGCACTGACTGCACTTCCGGAATGTTGGCCTGCGTTTGACAAAAGGCTTGCGTTCCGGAAATGTGTCCCTTAGCGTGAAAACTTGCATTGGAACCTATGTCCGGAACATCCCAGTTTCTCTTTCAGGAATCTTCATGAAAAAAGACGAGGAAAAAAAGGACGACCTGCTGGATTCGGGTGGTCTTGCCACCAAGATGCTGCAAACCCGCACCATCATCATCTCCCAGCAAGTCAACTCCGAACTCACGCAGAAAGTTCTCGGCCAGATCCTCCTGCTGGAGCAAGAGGATCCTGAAGCCCCGGTCACGGTGTTCATCAACTCTCCCGGAGGCGAGATGTTCTCGGGGTACGCGATTTTTGACACCCTGCGCTTCATCAGTTGCCCCATCACCACCATCGTCGCGGGCTTCGCCGCGAGCATGGGGTCGATCCTCAGCCTCGCTGCGGACAAGGGGCGGCGCTTTGCGATGCCACAGGCAAAGATCCTGATCCATCAGCCTCTGTTGATGGGCTATCAGGGTCGTGCGGCTGATTGTGAAATCCAAGCCCGCGAAATCCTCAAAACGCGAGAACACCTCATCAATCTCTACTGCGAGTACACCGGACGCAACTACGATGAGATCAAGCAGGCGATTGACCGTGACAACTGGTTCACGGCGGAAGAGGCTCTTGATTTCGGGCTGCTCGACCGCGTCATCCAGTCTCGCGCTGAATTGAATTCCTGAGTTGTGGAATTTTCTGTGTACGATGTCCTCGTCATCGGCAACGGACTGATCGGCTCGGCAGCGGCAAAGTACCTCAGCGGCACGGACCTGAAGGTCGCCATCGCGGGCCCGCGGAACCCACGGATTGGGCATCGCATTCCGGCGTGTTTGCCAGCCACTACGACGAAGGCCGCATCACCCGGATGCTTGACCCCGATCCGCTCTGGGCGGAGTTGGGACGCCGGGCAATTCACGCCTATCTGGAGATTGAGCGTGAGAGCGGCTTGCAGTTCTTCCATTCACACCAAACCCTGTGTGCTCACCTACACGTCCACCAACCGCCCGTACCTCGACACCGTGGTTCCGGAGCGACTCTTCGTGGCCGCAGGCGGCTGTGGGTTGTCGGCAAAATCTTCGGACGCCATCGGGC
>PANO01000079.1 GCA_002707655.1 Deltaproteobacteria bacterium | reverse complement strand
CCGCTCGTGCATCAAGCTCCGGGCTTTTTGCGATCTTTGATTCTAGGAGTTGACCCTTGGAATTCTCTTGTGTTGTGGGGAACGCCGGGCGAAGCATCGCTCCTTGCGCTTCCTATTTTCTGGCGGATTTTCCGCGACCTGCATCCCGCTGCCATGTGGCGGGGAATCTGAACCCTAACGGAAAGGTGTCCTCATGTCTGTGTTGAAAAACCGGCATCGCGTCCGCAAATCCTTCGGCGCAATCACTGCACCTTTGGACGTGCCGGATCTGCTTCAGATTCAGAAGGATTCCTACGGGCGCTTCCTTCAGCGCGATGTCCCCCCGGATCAGCGTGGGAAAGAGGGACTGGAAGCGGTTTTCCGCTCGATCTTCCCGATCTCCGACTTCAGCGGCTCTTCGACGCTGGAGTACGTTCACTACCGCCTCGGCGACCCCAAGTATGATGTGGAGGAATGCCGAGTGCGTGGCGTGACCTTCGCCTGCCCGGTCCGTGTGGCCCTGCGCCTGATTATCTGGGAGAAGGAAGAAGGCTCGGAGACCAAGCACATCCGAGACATCAAGGAGCAGGATATTTACCTCGGCGAAATTCCGCTGATGACATCGACCGGCTCTTTCATCATTAACGGCACGGAGCGGGTCATTGTCAGTCAGATGCACAAGAGTCCTGGCGCCTTCTTCACCCACGACAAGGGCAAGGGCGTGAGCGGAAGGGTGCTTTACTCTGCACGGCTCATCCCACAACGCGGTTCGTGGCTGGACTTTGAGTTTGATGCCAAGGACTTCCTCTATGTGCGCATTGACCGCCGCCGCAAGTTCCCGGCGACCGTCTTGCTGATGGCACTCGGAATGACGGAAGAGCAGATTCTGGAATATTTCTATTCCTTTGAAACCATCAATCTGGGGGACGCGCAGTCTGGGGATGTGCTTGAATCCATGACCTTCCAGCGCGCCTTCAACTCGGCACTCATGCTGGATCAGCGGGTTCAACTCCCCATCACTGATCCGGAATCCGGGGAGATCCTCGTCAAGCCGAACCAGCGCATCAACAAACGCTTGGTTGCCAAGCTCGAAAAAGCTGGAGTCACGCAGGTTCCCTGCACCTATGCAGAATTGACCGAGTGCATTTTGGCCCGCACAATTATGCAGGGCGAGCAACTGGTTGCGAGGTGCAACACGCCCATTTCCAAGGAACTGCTGGACACGTTGCTGGAACAGGGCATCCGCGAGTTTGAGGTGCTGCACATGGCTCCGCAACTGATTGGGCCGAGCCTCCGGGCAACAATGGAGTTGGACCAGACCACCTCCCCAGAACAGGCGCTCATCGAGGTTTACAAAAAGATGAAACCGGGCGATCCGCCGACCCTGGAAGCCGCGAAGACGATGCTTCAGAACTTCTTCTTCAATGAAGAGCGCTACAGCCTCTCCAAAGTGGGCCGCCTCAAGATCAACAAGAAACTGGGACAGGACTACCCCCTTGAGCAGTTGGTCCTGACACATGAGGATATTCTGCTGACCGTGAAGTACCTGCTGGAACTCAAGGAAGGGAATCCACAGCGTTTCGTTGACGATATTGACCATCTCGGCAACCGCCGGGTGCGCAGCGTTGGCGAATTGCTGGAAACGCAGTTCCGGATTGGTCTGGTGCGGATGGAACGCACGATCAAGGAGCGCATGTCGTTGCAGGACACGGAAACGATGATGCTGCATGACATTGTAAACGCCAAGCCGGTGGCTGGGGCAATTCACGAGTTCTTTGGTAGCAGTCAGCTTTCGCAGTTCATGGACCAGACGAACCCGCTCTCCGAGATCACGCACAAGCGACGTCTCAGTGCTTTGGGCCCGGGGGGCCTGACTCGTGAGCGTGCAGGTTTTGATGTCCGGGATGTTCACTCCTCGCATTATGGGCGCATCTGCCCCATCGAGACACCGGAAGGCCCGAATATCGGCCTGATCGCCTCGCTAGCGACCTTTGCCCGGGTCAACGATTTCGGGTTCATCGAAACGCCCTACCGCAAGATTGAGGACGGCCGGCTGACAGATCAGGTGGAGTACCTCTCCGCGATTGAGGAGGACAAGTTCCGGATTGCGCAAGCGAACTCGACAGTTGACGAGAACGGGGGGCTGGTTGAGGAATTTGTCTCATCCCGCTTGGGCAGCGAATTTATGGGAGTACCCCGCGAGGAAGTGGACTACATTGACGTGGCTCCCACCCAGTTGGTTTCGGTGGCGGCATCACTCATTCCCTTCTTGGAGCATGATGACGCGAACCGTGCACTGATGGGATCGAACATGCAGCGCCAAGGGGTGCCACTGGTGCGTCCGACTGCCCCGCTGGTCGGGACCGGCGTGGAGCATCAGGCTGCGATTGATTCCGGAACCTGCGTGGTGGCCAAGCGCTCCGGGCTGGTGGACAGCGTGGACGCAGGCCGCATCGTGATTCAGGCGGATGTGGACCTCACCAGCGAGGATACGGTCATCCCTGCGAACGTGGACATCTACCATCTCACGAAGTACCGCCGCTCCAACCAGAACACCTGCATCAACCAGCGTCCGATCATCCGCAAGGGTGACTATGTGCGCAAAGGGGATGCGATCGCCGATGGTGCCAGCACGGAATCCGGAGAACTGGCGCTGGGTCAGAACGTGCTGATTGCGTTCATGCCGTGGCACGGCTACAACTTCGAGGACTCGATCATGGTCTCGGAGCGCATGCTCCACGAGGATCGCTACACCTCGGTCCATATCGATGTGCTAGACATGGTTGCCCGCGACACTAAGCTGGGTAAGGAGGAGGTCACTCGCGACCTTCCAAACGTCAGCGAGGACGCTTTGAGTTACCTCGACGAGAGCGGGATTATTCAGATTGGTACAACGGTCCGAACGGGAGACATTCTCATCGGAAAGATCACCCCGAAGGGCGAGACGCAACTCAACCCGGAAGAAAAACTACTGCGCGCGATCTTTGGTGAGAAGGCTGGGGATGTTCGGGACTCCTCCCTGCGTGTGCCTCAGGGCATGGAAGGGGTGGTGACTGATGTGGTGGTCTTCAACCGCGAGGGTGTGGAGCGCGATGAGCGCACCCGCCAGATTGAGCGGGATCTGCTCGACAAGTACGGGAAGGACCATCGTGACGAAATCCGCATCGTCCGGAGTAACCTCGTCAAGCGCATCTTCGCGATTGCTACAGGGCAGCAACTGGCGAAGGATTTTGTGAACTTGCAGGGTGAAACGCTTTACAAGCGTAACACTGAGATCACACAGGAACTGCTGGAAAGCCTGCCGCTGAATGAAAGTTGGAAGAACTTTGAGGTCAGTGTTCCTGAGACCAATGGCAAGGTTTCGATCTTGGTGCACAACGCGCTTCAGCAGGTGTACTTGCTGGAGAACGTCTATCAGGACCGCTGCGAGAAGGTCTCCAAGGGAGACGATCTGCCTCCGGGCGTGATCCGGATGATCAAGGTCTACATCGCCATCAAGCGCAAGCTCTCCGTGGGCGACAAGATGGCTGGGCGTCACGGCAACAAGGGTGTGGTTTCGACCATCCAGCCGATGGAGAATATGCCCTACATGGAAGATGGTTCGCCAATCGACATCGTGCTTAATCCACTCGGAGTGCCTTCCCGGATGAACGTTGGGCAGGTGCTGGAGACCCACCTTGGCCGTGTCGCCAAGGGACTGGGCGACCAGATTCAGGCACTGCTGGACGAGCAGCAACCGATCCAACAACTCCGGGAGTTTCTGGACAAGATCTACGAATCGAAGGTGGTTCGGGAACATCTCAAGAGTTTAGATGATGATGCCTTTCTGGAGTTCGCCCGCAAAAACCGCTTGGGCGTCTCGATGGCCACTCCGGTGTTTGACGGGGCTGCGGAATCGGATATCCATCGGATGGCCGCACTGGCCAGCGTGCCCAAGTCCGGGCAGGTGTGGTTGAACGACGGCATGACGGGTGAGCGCTTTGCTCAGAAAGTGACTGTCGGCTACGCCTACATCCTCAAACTGCACCACTTGGTGGACGAGAAGATTCACGCCCGCTCCACGGGGCCGTACTCGCTGGTGACGCAACAACCGCTTGGCGGCAAGGCGCAGTTCGGCGGACAGCGTTTCGGGGAGATGGAGGTCTGGGCTCTGGAAGCCTACGGGGCCGCCCACACGCTTCAGGAACTGCTCACCGTCAAGTCCGACGATGTGTACGGGCGGAACAAGATTTACGAGAACATCGTCAAGGGCCGTCACCAGATGGAAACCGGACTTCCGGAATCCTTCAAGGTGCTGATCAGTGAACTCAAGAGTCTCTATCTCAACATCGAACTTCTGCAAGAAACCGATGAGCCGGAGGACTTGGAAACTGGAGGATCCGTGGAAGCCCCTGCGGAAACGAAAACAGTTGCGGAAGTCCCCGCTGTTGCCGAAGCACCGGAGAGTACTCCGGAAGAAGTCGAAGCGTAACGAAACACCGGCTCCCCGAAGGATCAGGCTTGGAGAGCCGGGAGTACGATTAGTTGACACTCTCCCTCACATAGGAGCCAAACATGTCGCTTAGAAGTCTGTTTGAAGTTGCTGATGACCCGAAGAATTACTCTGCCGTGCGCATCAAGATTGCCACGTCGGACGATGTGGGTGAATGGTCTTTCGGAGAGGTTAAAACCTCCGAAACCATTAATTACCGCACCTTCAAGCCTGAACGGGACGGTCTGTTCTGCGGAAAAATCTTTGGTCCAGTCCACGATTACGAGTGCATCTGCGGCAAGTACAAGCGCATGAAGCACCGGGGTGTCACCTGTGAGAAGTGCGGGGTTGAGGTGATCGAGTCCAAGGTGCGACGTGACCGCATGGGCAACATCAAGCTCGCCACACCCATTTCGCATGTCTGGTTTCTCAAAGGGGTGCCCAGTCGCATTGCCACGCTGCTGGAGGTGAGCCTGCGGGATCTGGAGCGCGTGCTCTACTTTGACGCCTACGTCGTTCTAAGCCCCGGAAGCTCCGATTTGGAGCGCCGGAGTTTGGTTGAGGAAGAAGAGTACCGCGAACTCAATGACCTCCACCCCGATCTGGAGTTGGGCATGGGAGCCGAATCGGTTCGGACCCTGCTACGCCGCTTGGACTTGGACCAACTGGACAAAGACATCCGCACAGACTTGGCAAACACCGCGTCGGAAACCAAACGCAAGCGGCTCGTCAAACGCCTAAAAATCATTTCCGCGCTACTGACTTCCGGAAACGCCGTTGATGCGATGATTCTGGAGAATCTTCCAGTACTGCCTCCGGAACTACGCCCGTTGGTGCCTTTGGAGGGTGGACGTTTTGCGACGAGCGACCTCAACGATCTCTATCGACGGGTTATCCATCGTAACAACCGGCTCAAGCGGCTCATCGAACTGCGGGCACCGGGGATCATTGTCAAGAACGAGAAGCGCATGTTGCAAGAATCAGTGGATGCTCTCTTCGACAACGGACGTCGCGGACGTCCGATGGTCGGTTCCAACAAGCGCCCGTTGAAATCGCTCTCGGACATGCTCAAGGGTAAGCAGGGGCGTTTTCGCCAGAACCTGCTTGGTAAGCGCGTGGATTATTCCGGACGGACGGTGATCGTCGTGGGGCCAAACCTCAAGCTCCACCAGTGTGGACTCCCCAAACGCATGGCGCTGGAACTGTTTAAGCCGTTCATTTTCCACCGCATCATTGATCACGATGAGGTGCACACCATCAAGAACGCAAAACGGAAACTCGACGAGGATCTCCCGGAAGTTTGGTCGATCTTGGACGATGTGGTTCGGGAGCATCCGATCATGCTCAACCGCGCTCCAACCTTGCACCGCTTGGGCATCCAAGCATTTGAACCGATCTTGATCGAGGGCAAAGCGGTCCAACTCCACCCCTTGGTCTGCACGGCGTTCAACGCCGACTTTGATGGCGACCAGATGGCGGTTCATGTTCCACTGTCGGTGGAGGCACAGTTGGAGGCAAAAATTCTGATGATGTCCACCAACAACGTCCTCTCCCCGGCCAACGGAAAACCGGTGATGACGCCCACACAGGACATGGTTCTGGGGTTGTACTGGATCACTCGCGAACGCCCCGGAGTGACGGGTGAGGGTAAAATTTTCACAGGCAAAGCCGAAGTCCAAGCGGCCTACGATCATGGCAAGGTGGACTTGCACGCCCGGATCATCCTGCGGCTGGACGGCCAGCGGGTCGAGAGTACTGTGGGCCGGGTTCTGCTTTCACAAGTGATTCCGAAGGAGGTGCCTTACGAATTCATCAACCGCCATCTCAAGAAGAAGCAGATGAGCGAACTGGTGGACGTGGCTTATCGTACTGCCGGGAGCGTCAAGGCGGTGGAGATGCTGGATGAGCTCAAGCGCATCGGCTACAGCTACGCGACATGGGCTGGGTTCTCGATCGGCATGGACGACATGGTGATTCCCCCTGAGAAACAGGCGTTGATCGATGAGGCACAGGAGCGGGTTAATGAAATCAATACCCAGCACCAAGATGGACTGATCACCGATGGTGAACGCTACAATCAGGTCATTGACATCTGGGCACGGACCACTGAACGCATCGCCGAGCGCATGTCACAGGGGTTGCAGCAGGAGATTAAAGACGATGAAGGTGGCAGCAAGGTGAACTCGATCTTTATGATGGCTGACTCCGGAGCCAGAGGGTCTAACCAGCAGATGAAGCAGCTTGCAGGAATGCGCGGGTTGATGGCCAAGCCGTCTGGAGAGATCATCGAAACCCCCATCCACGCGAACTTTCGCGAGGGCTTGAACGTTCTGGAGTACTTCATCTCCACCCACGGTGCCCGCAAAGGACTCGCTGACACAGCGCTCAAGACCGCAAACTCCGGATACCTCACCCGGCGGCTGGTGGACGTTGCGCAAGATTGCGTGATCACCACCGAAGACTGTGGAACGCTTGACGGGATTGAGATGACCTCCCTGATCGAGTCCGGAGAGATCATTGAAGGCTTGGGGGATCGGATTCTGGGCCGGGTGATTCAGGAGGATGTCCTTGATGAGGAAGGCAAGGTGGCCATTTCTGCCGGCGCTGAAATCACCGAAGCCGAGCGGGATTTGGTGGAAGAACTTCGGGTGGAAAAGGTGATGGTCCGCTCCCTGCTGACCTGCGCCATGGATCATGGGGTTTGCAAACGTTGCTACGGGCGCGACCTCGCTCGTGGACACCTAGTCTCGCTGGGTGATTCTGTCGGAGTGATTGCCGCACAGAGTATTGGGGAACCCGGGACACAGCTCACGATGCGGACTTTCCACATTGGAGGCACCGCGAGCCGCTTGGCCGAACAGAACACTTGGGAAGCGAAGTTCAGTGGGATCCTCAAATTTCAAGAACTTAAGGAGGTGAAGAACGAGGAAGGGCACTGGGTGGTGCTTGGACGTCGGGGGGAAGCCGTGATTGTCGACGAGTTGGGCAAGGAGCGCGAACGACGACCGTTACCGCTCGGTACGATCATCCGGGTCAATGCGGGAGCTCATGTGGAGCAGGGCGACAGGGTTGCCGAGTGGGATCCCTTCTCCGTGCCGATCCTCACGGATGTGACAGGCTTCGTCAAATACAGCGAGATTGTGGAGGGCGAAACCTTCAAGGAGCAGGTGGACGAGGTCTCTGGGGTGTCTCGCAAGGTGATTCAAGAAGCCCCCGATCAGGAACACCGCCCGCAGTTGGTCATCTGTGACGAGCAGCAGAACACGGTCGTCCGAGAGAACGAGATAGATGCGGTGTTCAACCTGCCGATCAAGGCTGAGTTGGTGGTCGAGGACGGGCAGCCGGTTTATGCTGGAGACATCCTCGCCAAGATTCCCCGGGAACTTGCCAAGAACAAGGACATCACCGGGGGGCTGCCCCGTGTGGCTGAGCTTTTCGAGGCGCGCATTCCGAAAGATCAGGCGGTGATCACCGAGATTGACGGGATTGTTGAATTCGGCATGGACTTCAAAAAGAAGCAGCGCATCATCATCCGTCCGGAAGATGGTCGAGGCGAACCGAAGGAGTACCTCATCCCTCGGGGCCGTCATATCACCGTCCACATGGGCGAGTATGTGCGTGCCGGGGATCCGCTCATTGATGGCTCCCCAAATCCCCACGATATTCTTGAAGTGAAGGGGACGAAGGCGTTGCAGAAGTACATGGTGGACGAGGTCCAGCAGGTGTACCGTTTGCANGGAGTGGGCATCAACGACAAGCACATTGAGGCGATTGTCCGCCAGATGCTCCGNCAGGTGCGTGTTGAGGANCCGGGCAACTCCACCTTCCTNNTNGGGGAGGANGTTGCNCGGGTNCGGATCAANNNGGAGAACGCGAAGTTGNTCAACCAAGGCTTGCAGCCGGCGCGGNCCAAGCCGAAGNTGCTGGGCATCACCAAGGCTTCGCTGAGTACNGATTCGTTCATTTCCGCCGCCTCGTTCCAGGAAACGACAAAAATCCTCACCGATGCTGCGTTGGAAGGGAAAATGGACACGTTCCGGGGACTCAAGGAAAACGTNATTCTGGGGCGTTTGATCCCGGCAGGCACGGGCTTCAGCGAGTTCCGAGGATCGGCCTACGAACTCAACGGCGCGATTGACCCGGAAGCCCTCAAGCGAGCCGCCGAGGCTAAAGCAGNAGCACAAGNGGCACTGGAAGCTAAAGCAGCACGGGCCAAAGCAGCCGAAGCCGCACGCAAAGAAGCCGAAGCCGCACGGGCCGCCGAAGCCAAAGCGGTTGTGGAGATGGTTGTGGCCGATCCNGGAGCGGTGGAAACNACGGCTGAGACCGTCTGATTTCAGCAGTACGTCCGGACCATGCCGAGACTTCGGTCGGACGCACCTTCGTGCTTCTTGCTGTCTCTCAGTGTCCGGGACTACGAACTGGATCGCTTTGGCGTGGTGAACAACGCGGTGTACCAGAACTATTTGGAACACACCCGCCACGCCTTCCTTGAGTCACGGGGGGTCTCCCTGACCGATCTTCACGAGCAAGGTTTCAGTCCAGTGGTTTCCCGTGCGGAAATCGAGTATCGTGCCCCCCTCAAAAGCGGTGACGCTTTTGACGTAACCTTGACCGTGGAAGCATTGACCCGGATTCGCTTCGTGTTCTTCCAGGAAATCATTCGCGATGTGGATCGTCAGATCGTGACCCGTGCCCGCATCACGGGAACCGTTATTGACGCCTTGGGCAAACCCAAACTCCCCGAAGTGTTCGATCAACTTCGCAACTCCACTCTACTTTCCGAAACTTCATGACTCCTGCTCCCGACCTCGCTCAGCGTTGTGTTCACACCATCCGCTTCCTTGCTGCNGATGCCGTGCAACAAGCCAACAGCGGACACCCCGGAACCCCGATGGCCCTAGCGGATCTTGCGTTGGTCCTTTGGACACGCTTTCTGCGCTACAATCCGGAGGTTCCGGATTGGCCGGACCGCGACCGTTTTGTGCTTTCGATCGGGCACGCTTCGATGCTNCAGTATGCGATGCTGCATTTGGCAGGCTACGATTTGTCGCTGGACGAGATCACGCAGTTCCGGCAGTGGGAAAGCCGCACTCCGGGGCATCCGGAGGTTGGACGCACTCCGGGGGTGGAATGCACAACGGGGCCGCTCGGCGCGGGGTTCGGAAATTCCGTCGGCATGGCACTCGCTGCNAAGATGTTGGCAGCACGATTCAACACGGCAGAGCAAGCGCTGATCNCGTCCCGGATTTTCATGTTTTGCAGCGATGGTGATCTTCAGGAGGGGCTTACTGCGGAAGCCGCTTCGTTTGCAGGACACTTGGGGCTGGGCAACTTGATTGCGGTGTACGACAACAACGACATCACCATTGGCGGACGGGCCTCGCTTTCGATGAGCGAAAATGTCGGCGAACGCTTTCAGGCCTATGGCTGGCATGTTCAGCACTGCGACGGCCACGACCATGAGGCGATTGCCGTATGTTACGAAAACGCCCTCAAGGCCACGAGGAAACCCTCACTGATTGTTGCAAAGACGACCATCGGCATCGGCACTCCAACGAAGGCCGACACTCCGGCGGCACACGGCGCTCCCTTGGGCGAGCAGGAAATCCAGCAGGCCAAGGCCAACGTGGGTTGGCCGGAGAACGAGAAATTCTTGGTTCCGGACGAGGTGCGTAAAGTGTTTCAGCAGCGAGCCGAGGAAGGGAGGAGTGAGTGCAACGCATGGCAGCACCAGTATCGGCGGTGGCGTAAGAAAAATCATGGCCAGGCCCAGCAGTGGGACTGGCACTGGAATCGGAGTGTTCCGAAAAGTTTGCTCAAGGAGCTTTCCAAAACGCTTGGAAACAAGGAGGACGCCACCCGCAATCTTTCCGGAATGGTGATCCAGACGATTGCCGAGCAGGTGCCCGCCTTTGCCGGAGGTTCGGCGGATTTGGAACCAAGCACCAAGACGNTCATNAAGAACGCGGAGAGCATCTGTCCGTCCTCGATGGACGACGCGAACCTGCCCGATCCTTCGTTTGCGGGACGCAATATCCACTTTGGCATCCGCGAGCACGCGATGGGCACGATCACCAACGGCATGGCACTCTTTGGCGGCTGGCTTCCGTACTGTGCCACCTTCGAGGTCTTTGCCGACTACATGCGCCCCAGCCTGCGGCTCGCAGCGATTTCGCATTTGCCCACAACCTTTGTCTTCACGCACGACTCNATTGCAGTTGGCGAGGATGGCCCGACGCATCAGCCCGTTGAGCAACACTGGGCCTTGCGCCTGATCCCGAATTTGGAAGTCTGGCGTCCGGCGGACGCGCAGGAAGTCGCNGCCGCATGGTACGCCTGTCTGGAGTCAGCCAATGCCACAATCCCCAAAGCCCTGCTGTTGACCCGGCAGACAATCCAACATTTGAAACGCCCCAGCAATTTCCAGATTGGGGACATTCTGCGCGGAGGGTATGTGGTTGCCGACTGTGACGAAGAACCGGAAGTGATTCTCATTTCCACCGGATCGGAAGGCGGAGCGGTTCAGGAAGCTCGTCTGCTGCTGCTGGACGCCCACCTGCAGGTCCGGCATGTCTCCATGCCGTGTCTTGAGCGTTTCGAGCAGCAGGATTTGGAATACCAGATCGAGGTGCTGCCGCTCTCAGTGTTNATTGTCGTGGTCGAAGCAGGAGTAACGCGCCCGTGGTACCAGTATGCAGATCATGTGATTGGCATCAACGAGTATGGCGCTTCTGCGCCCGGAGGAGAACTGATGGAGCGCTACGGCTTCACTGGAAAGGAGATTGCCGACGAGGTGCTGGATATCCTTGAAGACGATGNGGAACTGGCCGATGCCCTGATGGGCGACCCGCCTGTTGGTCGAGCGTGAGTGCGGAAAAACGCCTCGCCGCCGAGCGGGCGGTCGAGTACGTCCAAGACGGCATGGTGGTTGGTTTGGGTACGGGATCAACTGCGGCCTATGCCGTGAAAAAGCTGGGGGAGCGTGTCCGGAGTGGTCTAAATATCCGGGGCATTCCCACCTCGGAAAGCACCCGTCAGCTTGCCGAANCCGAGGGGATAGCTCTGACTGATTTCGTGACGGTTTCGGNGATTGACCTGACAATAGACGGTGCCGACGAGGTGGCCCCGGATCTCAACCTCATTAAAGGCGGNGGCGCAGCGTTGTTGCAAGAAAAAATTGTGGCGGCGGCCTCNCGGGAGNATGTGATCATCGTGGATTCCTCAAAAATGGTGAAACGNCTCGGCGCCTTTCCGCTTCCGGTGGAGGTGATTCCATTTGGGTGGCAAACGGCGGCACGTCGGATTGACGNTCTAGGAGGNAACCCGCAACTCCGNCTCAAGCATGGCTCCCCCCTTGTGACCGATCACGGGCACTGGATTCTCGATTGCGCCTTTGGAACGATCCCCGATGCCGTTGGCTTGGAACTGACGCTCAACAACCTTCCNGGAGTTGTGGAAAACGGACTCTTCATCAAACGCTGCACGCGACTTGTGCTGGCTCAGGGAGAGGAACTTGTTATCCGGGAACGAACCCTGTGATTCCGATCATCGCACCGTCAGTGCTGGCCGCCGATCTTGGCTCGGTGAGCGAGGAAATCGCCTGTGTTCACGAAGCTGGAGCGCATTGGATTCACCTTGACGTGATGGACGGNGTGTTTGTTTCCAACCTCACCTTCGGTGCCGAGGCAATCAAGTCCTTCCGCAAGCCGGAGGGATGCGTGTTCGACGCGCACCTGATGATCACCCAGCCGGAGCGACATATCCCGGCGTTTGCNGCAGCGGGGGCGGATGTCATTTCAGTGCATCCGGAAGCGACCCAGCACCTACACTTCGTGCTCAAGCTGATTCGGGAGCACGGAGCGAAGCCTGCCGTGGCACTCAANCCTGCGACTCCGCTGGAAGTGTTGGATTGGGTGTGGGAGGACTTGGACATGGTGTTGCTGATGTCGGTGAATCCCGGCTGGGGAGGCCAGTGTTTCATTCCGGCGGTGTTTGCAAAGCTCGCAGAATTGCGGCGGCGGATTCAGGAACGCAACTTCGACATCACCATTCAGGTTGATGGCGGGGTCAACCTGAAAACCATCCGCCAAGCCGTCCAGTCCGGAGCCACCAATTTGGTCGCGGGCAGTGCGGTCTTCACCGGAAAATCAGGAATGGATGCGAGTCGTGAGACTGTGGTTCGTGAATACCGGGAAAACCTACAGGCGTTGCTCACCGAAGCCACCTCCGATCAGTTTGTCTAAAATTCAACTCAAGCTTAACCCAAACACAGGAACAACATGACTCTTCGCATTGGCATCAATGGATTTGGCCGCATTGGCCGCATGGTGCTGCGGGTCGGAAGCCAGAATCCCAGCCTTGAATTTGTGGCGATCAACGACCTTGTGCCAGCCGACAATCTCGCGTATTTGCTCAAATACGACTCCACCCACGGAGGCTTTGCAGGTGAAGTGCGGGCGGATNGCGACGCAGTCATCCTCAACGGCAAACGCATCCAATGCCTCTCCGAACGTGACCCTGCGCAACTCCCGTGGGGCAAACTGGACATTGATTTCGTGATTGAGTCCACCGGACTTTTCACAACCCACGAAACCGCTGGAGGCCATTTACAGGCGGGTGCAAAGAAGGTCGTGATCTCTGCCCCAGTGAAATCGCAGGAAATCAAAACCCTCGTGATGGGAGTCAACCACGAGCAGTATGATCCAAACGCGGACGATGTGGTTTCCAATGCCTCCTGCACGACCAACTGCCTCGCCCCTGTGGTGAAAGTGGTGCTGGACAACTGGGGTGTTGAGGAGGGCTTGATGACGACCGTACACGCTGTCACCGCCACACAACCCACCGTTGATGGTCCGTCTAAGAAAGACTGGCGCGGGGGCCGAGGTGGTTTCCAGAACATCATTCCCGCCTCCACAGGAGCGGCGAAGGCAGTGGGACTCTGCATCCCGGAAGTCGCAGGCAAGCTCACGGGCATGGCGTTCCGAGTGCCGACGGCGAATGTNTCCGTGGTTGACCTCACCGTGCGCACGGAACAGGCGACGAGCTACGACGAGATTTGTGCGGCAATGGAATCGGCAGCGGAGGGTTCGCTTAACGGCTTTCTCGGTTACACCAACGAGGAGGTCGTGTCCTCTGATTTCATTGGCTCTCCCTTTTCGTCCATCTTCGATGCTGGAGCCGGAATCGGCCTCAGCGACCGCTTTTTCAAACTGGTCTCGTGGTACGACAACGAGATGGGCTACTCCAACCGAGTGCTTGACCTCATTGAGTACATGAGCAGGCGATGAAGGCGACATGAAGGTCCAGCACAAAGTTGAGCTGAAGGAAATCGGCCTCGATATCGGCCTGGCGATCGCCCGGCATTTCTACAAGACCGACTACCTGCACTACGGTTGCTGGCCGGAAGGGTTGGCGGTTGCGCCGGAGAACGTGCGGGAGGCGCAGGAGAATTACGCCGATTTGCTGCTCCGCAACATCCCGGACGGCGTGAAGCGCATTCTGGACGTGGGTTGCGGTTCCGGAAAGTTCGCCGAACGCTTGCTGGAGGAAGGATTTTCCGTGGATTGCGTTTCGCCCAGCCCCACTCTCACGCGCAACGCACGAGCGCGTTTGGGGAATCGCGCCGAGGTGTTTGAGTGCAAGTTCGAGGATTTGCAGACGGATCGGCGCTACGACCTCATTCTTTTCAGCGAGAGTTTCCAGTACCTGTTGCTGGAGCAGGCGCTGGTCCAAAGCCTCGCCTGCCTCAATCCGGGAGGGCATCTGCTGATCTGCGATTTCTTCAAGCGTAACGTTCCCGGCAAGAGTCCGGTTAGCGGTGGGCACCAGATCGACCGCTTCCTTTCGTTCATGGATTCACAACCCTTCACCTTGCTGAAGGACGAGGACATCACGGCGGAAACCGCCCCGTCGCTCGACATCATGCGCGACTTCATTCAGGAGGTCATCAAGCCGATCTGGGAAGCGATTGCCTACTACATGACCTCCAACTACCCGCGCTTCTCGGCGCTCTTCTCCCGCGTGTTCCAGAAAAAAATTGCACAAGCCCACCGCAAGTACCTCTCCGGCAACACCAATGGCGAGCAGTTCGCCCACTTCAAGACCTACCGCCTCTTTCTCTTCCAACAGCAAAGCTGAGATGTTTCCGAACCACTCGCCTGCCCCTTGGCAAGAACGCTACACTCATGGCACTCCGGGCATCTTCCGGATTTATGCGGGGGAAACGCTGGTGACGGAAGTCCGGACCTCTGATGAGGAACGGCAAGCTCCGGACGCCCACCTCATCACCGCCGCGCCGCTGCTCTACGAAGCTCTGCGCGAACTGCTCGACTCCGCCGAGGAAGGCTTGATGCAAAACGGCGAGGGCTGCGAGTGCGACCGTTGCGACGACGCCAAACACGCCGCCTACCGCGCCCTCGGCTTTGCCGAAGGCCGCACTCGCCTCAAGGAAGGGCAGTCCGGGACGTTTTAGGGGGCCGATTTAACTTCAGCTTCCAGTACCGCGAGGAGTTCCAGAAAATCCTCCGGAGGTTGGGTGCGGAACATGAGGGGTTTTCCGGTTTCGGGGTGGACGAACCCCAGCCGTTCGGCGTGCAGGGCTTGGCGTTGGAATCCGGCAAGGGCGGCGCGGGCGTGGGATGAGAGTTTACCAAGTCGGCGCAGGGGTGAGCGTCCGTACTGCGGATCACCGACAACGGGCAAACCGAGGCTGGCGAGATGGGCGCGGATTTGGTGGGTGCGTCCGGTTTCCAGCCGACATGCAAGCAGCGCAGTTCCGGTAAAACGCCGCAGCACCTTCCAGTGGGTGATGGCCCGACGCCCGCCTTCAACGACCGCCATGTCTTTGCGGCGTGTCGGATGCCGACCGAGCGGCGCGTCCACTGTGCCCTGCTCCGCGTTCGGTTTTCCCCAGACAAGCGCCTGATATTGTCGCTTCACTGAATGCTCCTGAAACTGCCGAGCAAGGTGCTGATGTGCCTGATCGGTTTTGGCAACCACCAGCACTCCGGAGGTGTCCTTGTCGAGCCGATGCACAATGCCTGGTCGGCGCACTCCGCCGATTCCAGAGAGGTCCGGACAGTGGTGCAAAAGCCGATGGACGAGGGTGCCGACGGTATGTCCTGGAGCCGGATGTACGACCAGCCCGGGAGGTTTGTTGAGGACGATCAGGTGCGAATCTTCATGGAGGATTTCCAGAGGGCCGGATTCGGGAACGAGTTCCAGTGGCTCCGGCGACGGGAGGATCCAAGTCAACTGATCCCCTTCGTGCAGACGACAGGAGGCACTGCCGAGGACGGTGCCGTTGAGGCGAACATGCCCGTTGGNAATCAGTCGNTTGGCGGTGACGCGAGAGGGGATTTCCGGATGTGTGGCCAGTAGCTGATCGGCACGCACCCCCGCCGTTTCCGGAATAATTTGCAGAAAACAGGTGGGACGGGGACCGGACTCGGCCACGGAAGACTCAGAACGCAGACATGCAGATGACGTTGATCATCGTTTGCGTGTCACTTTTGCGGATGATGGTGGCCACCTCGTACTGCCGCTGGCCGTGTTCGAAGAGTTTGCCAACGTAGAGATCATCGGAGGGGAATGAAAGTTCCTTGGACCTGGAAAAGCCAACCAGTCCATAGACTGCAACGGTGATGGGTTGTGCGTTTTCGGGCATGCCGTAGTTAGCCATATTAAAGGACATTGGTAGTGTAGGGCGAAGCCACAGGTCTGTGCAAGCGTTTTCCATGCTTGTCTAATTTGGGTGTCCCCGTTAGCGTAGGGGGCATGTGGAGAATCGTCTTGTCCCGGATACTGCCCGTGCTGCTGCTGATCTTGAGTGGTGGAGGCGTCCTTGCCGGGGCACAAGCCCTGCCAGAGGGCTGGGATGCGTTGTTGCTGTCCGGACGCAAGTTTCGGGTGATCGATGGTGATACCTTTGACGCCGACCTCAATGGAGATGGCCGCTTGGCCAAAACGCAGGAGCGTATCCGGCTTTTGTATGTGGACACGCCGGAACTCTCGAAATCCCGCAAGGGCAAGGACGTGGGCCTGGGCAAACCCGCGAAGGCGTTTCTCACGGAAGTTTTGGAGGGGCGGAGAATCCGGCTGTGGGTGAATCCAGATTACTCTAGGGGCAATCACGGACGCTTGCTCGGTGTGTTGGAAGCGGATGGGCGCAACGTCAACCTCGGACTCATCGCACAAGGACACAGCTATTTCGACACGCGCTTTTTGTTTCCGGAAGANTATGTGACTTACGCCCGTGCGGAAGTCACCGCGTTTGAGCGTCAGCGTGGCATCTGGGGCACGCAGGATTCCCGCAAGCGTTACCTCCAGCGGCTCCGGCGCGAGGGCAAGACGGTTTATTCGGCAAAGAATCCGTGGTTCCGGATCAGGAAAATTCCGGTGCGGAGCNTTCACCTCCCGAAATGGCAGGATCGTTTCGTGCGGGTAGAAGGCACAATCCAGAAAATCCGGAAGCTGCGCAAGGGCGCAAAACTCGTTTATCTGGAACACGATCAAATCCGNTCCGGAGTGCCCGTGATCACCTTTGAGAACCAGCGGCGCTGGCAAAAACTGGAGAGCTTGAAGCGTGGAAAGTCAGTTTTGATTGAGGGGTTTGTGAGCCAATACAAGCAGGAGTGGCAAATCCGCCTGCACCGTGGAGTGCAGCTTGATTTGGAGTGAAGGCGGGATGCGGGCGTTGCCGCCCGCAAGCGGATTGGGGTCGGATTAGCGCATCTGATCCAGCATCGCGGATTGCGATTCCGTGAAGTAATCGGTGCGCCGCACCAGTTGGTTGGGGGCCGCTGTGAAGGCCGTACCTTGGGCGTGGCGATAGCGGTATTCCTGACGTTGGGCTTTGGCAGAGCGGTTCCAGTCGCATCCNGACAAAACCAGAAGGAGCAGCAGGGCACTCAGGCCCACAAGCAGTNGCGTTCGCATGTGCAGAATTGGTCAGTTAAGGGGTCAAGCAAATGAAATCGGATTCCGGTGGAATGCCGATGTGGGATGAAATGCAGGTTAGGGAAAAAACCTTGGTGTAGCAAGTCAATTTGCTTCTGATAATCAGAGGAACCATGAGCGAACTGTACTATAATTCTTTGATTTTGCCTGACCTTGGGCGAACGCTGGCCCTGCTNCCGGAGGATGTGGGTGTGGTGTGGCTACTACGGCACTCGTTGCGCCCGCCCCTGCCAGACAAGATTTTCGGGATGCAGGTGGATCTTACTCCAGAGGGGGTTGAACTTGCCGAAAAATTTGGACGCTCATTTCCAAAGCGTCTCGTGTCCGTGCGTTCCAGTCCCTCCAAGCGTTGCATTCAGACCGGGGCTGCGTTGGTGAGTGGAACTGGGACTGCGTTGGAAGTCACACTCAACCCCATGCTTGGGGAGCCGGGGGCTTTTGTCACCGAGGTGGAAGCCTCGCGGCAGGCATTGGTTCAGTACGGCCCTCTCGGTATGGTCGAGCGGATGCTGCAAGGGGAATTGCTGGGAGGTGAGCGTTCCATCACCGAGGGAGTCCGGATGATGCTCAACAGCATTTTGGACTCTGAACCGGAGCCGGGGACGTGGCATGCTGAGGTCACGCATGACACTCTGCTTTCAGCAACGCTGTTTTGCCTAGAAGGGCGAACTCAACTCGTGGTGGAGGACTGGCCCCGCATGCTCGAAGGGGCGGCGCTGTGGCGGGTTCCNGGGGGAGTTCGCTGGATTTGGCGTGGGACGGTTTACGAGCGCGAATGGCCCGGATTACACCCGTGACGAGCAACCGCCTGTGACGTAGCGAATTTGCTTCCAGCGCCGAGTTTTGGGATTGAAGCGTTGCACCTTGAGATGCCCGTTGACATCGCAGGATTGTACGAGGATGCGCTGGTTGATGACACTCGCCTGCACCGGACGATAGGTTCTTGATCCGGGAATGGTGGTTCTTGCAGACCACTGCTCGCCATTGTTGCGGGATTCTTCCAACTGGCTCCCGACATTCGAAGCTGAAAACCGGAAAAGCGTATCCTTCACGCGCACTGTCACCGTACAACCCAGCACTGAGGTGCAATCGCCGTGCGTCGTGCGCTGGAGCCAGCCCGGTTGCTCTGGGGCGCATCCTGCCATGCCCAGCACCACAAATCCGGTCAAACACCAAAATCCAAGCGCACGGCAAGCGGTTTGTTTGGTTCCTGATGGGTTCATACGATTCCGAAGGAATCCGTTATACGGATGAATGATCAAGCTCACCGGCGACAAGAAAATGCAACGTAGTAACAATCAAGTGTAGCGATTTGTTGACGTTTTATGACTTTTCAGCGATTACCAACATTTCATAATCTTCGGTTGTTAATTTATCGTTCCTTGTAAAAGCGCCTAATTTTGCACCAAAGATATCAATAGTTTTAAAATTAAGTGTTTTCAGTAACCAATTTATTTCTGATGGGACATAATATCTCTCGTTACAGATTAGTTCTTTTTTATGACCTAAATCATCCTCAATATGTGCAGTGCTATGGTCTCGAAATGTCATTAAATCAAATGAATTATTATTGTATGTCGCATTTCCATCTGTTGGAGATGATGCAAGAAATTCTTTAACAGAATTAAACAAAGGAAACAAACCATTTAATGTTGTAAAAATTAATTTTCCTTTTGGTTTTAACGCGTTAGAAGCATTTCTGAGAATTTGAAAATTCATCTCATCGGTTTCCATTAACGGAAAAGCGCCTTCACAAAGCATAATGGCTAAATCAAATTCACTTAGAAAAGGAAGCTCTCTAGCATCATATTTTTTAAAAGAAATTTGCAGGTTATGTTTGGATGCCTTGTCTTGTGCTCGTTTTAGAAGTGATTCTGATAAATCAATTCCAGTAACGGTATATCCTCTTTTGGATAATTCGATGGAATGCCTTCCCGTTCCACACCCAATGTCCAATATGCTTGATTGTTTGTTAGAATTGATTTCCTTTTCTATGAAATCGCATTCTCCAGTTGTTCCGCGGGTGAAATTTTCATTGTCATATTTCATTCCGTAATTTTCGAAAAACTCTTCATACCACTGTTTCATACGATATTATTCTGTTATCAGATGCTGATTTGTGCTGGTCCGGAAAATAGTATTCATTTGAATTAGATCCAAAATCATGCGATGACATTCCTCCAACTCTTCGTGCCTCCGATCATTTACACCGCTCCGGAATTACGCTCAGCGGTGTTCAAGGTTCTGGAGCGGGTGATCCCCTCGCGAAGCGGCCCAGGGCTCAGCAACGAACAAAGTCATCAAAAGCGGACCCTCTGTCTCGGGCGCCCGGGATGGAGCAGGGGACGATCCTATCCTTTGTGTTTGATCAATGTGCATTATCCAATCGACAGTAAGCTTCTCTTCAATGCCACACGCAAGACGATTGCAGAATGCACCCGACTATCGCCGACCTGTCAGCAGGTGGGGTGGCGACAATGCCGCAACAATGTCAATGTTGTTTTGTATTCCTCTATCTGACACTCGAACCTTGAATTCGTGGAGGACATTCCTGTCAACGCTGGGTACAGCGTTCAGGACTCGAAGATGTCATTTCGACCTTTTTTACAACTTGTGCAGCCCTTTGGAGAATCGTTCCACAAGTTCAGTGGCATGCGCTCCGGATTTCTGGATCAAATCTGGCTTTTGGTCGCTGGCACTCATCGACAGCTCTGTCTCTCAGGAAACGGGACGGTTTGAGTTATTACTGGACCATCAACGGTGGAACTGTGATCGCGCACCTGAACCCGACCAAACTGACAAGAACAGGAAGAGAGGGGAAGCAACAGCTAAGCTACCAGCACTTGTGTCCCGGTGCGAGATTGTGTTGCAGTCATGTTGTTTATCCGTAATGGTGGTTCAGTCCCCCTCATTGACTTTGGGGGCCTCCCGNAATAAGCAACGCATTTTCACAAATCAGACATGACTCAACGACTTCAGGGCAAGACTGCTGTGATCACCGCCGCNGCACAAGGCATTGGACGGGCTACGGCCCTCCGTTTTTCCGAAGAAGGCGCAACCGTCTGGGCCACAGACCTTAACGAAACCGCACTGCAAGCGCTCGCCAAGGAAAACCCTGCCATCCAAACCGCCGTTCTCGATGTCCGAGATGCTGTGGCGATTCAGGCGTTTGCAAAGCAACGTGGTGCGGTGGATATTCT
>PANO01000078.1 GCA_002707655.1 Deltaproteobacteria bacterium | reverse complement strand
TGCCTCCCAGGCCTCCTCGAAGGACGGAAGAATCTGCTTGAAGCCCTCCGTGCTCAGGCCGGTGAGCGTCTTGAACATGCGACGGTGGCGGGAAATCTTGGCGTGGCTGATCATTGGAGCTTTCTGTGTTGGTCGTGCCTACTCAGGGTAGCACAGGTGGTTCTATTACCGATAGGGTCTATTGGATGTGCTCCCGGCTGGCTGGATCAGTCGAACAGGCAACCCGCTAAAGCAATGCCCAACATCAGGTTGGCAAGGTAAATGCGCAGACATCCGGCACAGACGATCCGTAGTTTGAAGAAAAGGATAAAGGCATAGTAGCACGTCACTCCCAATCCGACAACGATAGCCCCGCCTAACCAGACCCTTGGCAAGGCTCCCTGAGCGACTTGAATCAGAGCCAGCAGCACGAGGGCATAGAACACTACCGCACTATAAGCAACTGGGATGCCTGCAACGTGAGCATACGGAGATCGCACCACGCGGTCGCACTTGGCCATCCTCGGAACGTCTTGGGCCAGACGGTGTCTCAAGGCAAGGCTGATCGATCCTTGCAGTCCAAAGACGCACGATCCTCCCATTGCCAACAGCCACATCCACGAGGTACAGGGCATCTTCTTCAGGAATTGTTGAGGAAAATGTTGTATGTTTGTTCAAACAACGATATACCCATTGTACTCTCAAGGATGAGAATCGCAATTCGCAGGGACGAGCGAACTATCATGAACATCTCAGAAGCCGAGCGATCGGTCGAAATCAAAGGCTTCGGCGGAGCCTTGGGCTTAGTGCTTGATAAAGCCGCTCCGTTTGAGGTCATCGAGTCCGACCTCCGGCAACTTCTGCAAGACACCTCTTCCCGCCACTTCTTTCAAGGCTCAAAGATCGTGTTGGGGCCGGACACCCGGACGCTCAGCGCGGAAGAGTTCTCCAAACTGAACCGGATTCTTCAGGAAGGAGAACTGGAGCTCAAACCTTTGGAAACCAACCGCAACGCCGCCCGTCTCCGCAAGCTGCGCGCCACCGAGCCTCGCGAATCCCAAGCCGACACTCCAACGCCAGAGGTGGAGACCAAGCCAATTCTGGAGGCGGTCAAATCAGAGGTGGTGCCGGAATTAGCCCCAGCGTCTCCTCAGCTTGCACTGCCCACCTTGGAGACTGTAGTGCTCCCAGTGGAGGAACCCGCTCCCATCAATCAGGAAAAACTGGAGTTGCATCCTGGCTTAAACACGGGCTCCGGATTAATCGTTCGGCAGACGTTGCGTTCAGGGCAAACCATCAAGAGCAAGCACAGCGTCATCGTCTTTGGCGATTTGAATGCAGGAGCTGAAATCGAATCCGAGGGCGACATCATTGTGCTTGGCACAATCCGGGGCTTGGTTCATGCTGGAATTTCGGGAAATACGGCGGTGACGATCCTTGGATTGCGCATGCAGCCCACACAAATTCGGATTGGCCCCTACATCTCCCAGCCACCTGCGGAAAAATCGGGCAGCATCGTCACGGGGCCGGAGCGGGCGTTTGTGGAAAATGACCAGATTGTCATCGAATCCCAAGCGTGCGAGCCTGCGGAGTTGATTGCGATGCTCCTGACCTCCCAGCGCCGTGGAGCGCGGGGTAAGGTCGCGTCCCGTGGTAGCGTACCTGCAATTACTGTCGGAGCGATTCGACTGTGAATTCCCGACATCTCCAAAGCGCATTACCCGTGTCCCCGACCAAATCAGCATGAGTCAGTCGATCGTCATCACGTCTGGAAAGGGTGGGGTTGGTAAAACCACCACCACTGCCAACCTCAGCACCGCACTTGCGAACGCCGGCAGCTCAGTGGTCGCCGTGGATGCAGATATTGGTCTCCGGAACCTCGACCTCCTGATGGGGTTGGAGAACCGTATCGTCTTTAACCTCGTTGATGTGGTCAAAGGACGTTGCACGGCGCGGCAGGCGATGATCAGGGACAAGCGCAGTCCTAATTTGTTTCTGCTCCCAACCTCGCAGGTTGACGACAAGAACGCAGTTTCTCCAGAGGAGATGGAGAGACTGGTTGAGGAGTTGCGCAAAGGTTTTGACTACATCATTATCGACTGTCCTGCCGGAATCGAGCAGGGCTTCCGGAACGCAATTGCCGGAGCGGACCGTGCGGTGGTTGTGACCACCCCGGAAGTCTCGGCGGTGCGCGATGCGGATCGTATCATTGGCATGCTTCAGCACCACGANGTGCCCTCGCAACTCATCGTCAACCGGCTCTCTATGAAAATGGTCGAGTCNGGTGAGATGATGAGCCAGGAGGACGTGGTGGACATTCTGGCTATTGACTTGTTAGGTGTGATCCCTGAAGATTCCGAAGTGGTCGTGAGCGGAAACCAAGGAGTGCCGGTTGTCCTCGACACAAATTCTGAGGCTGGGGCCGCCTACTCTCGAATCTGCCGGCGGATTCTTGGCGAACCCGTCCCCTTCCCTGATTTCGCAGAGAAGCGCGGCTTCCTTACCCGACTCTTCAGGAGGTGAGCATGTTCAGCATCCGACGACTACTCCTAGGCCAGCGCGACAGTGCCAGCGTGGCCAAGAACCGGCTGCAACTGGTGCTGTCCAAGGACCGCATCCAGATTTCCGATGNCGAGCTCAAGTCGATGAAGGAAGAATTGTACCGCGTCATCTCCCATTATTTTACCGTCACTCCGGACAATCTTGAAATCGAGGTGCTCACCCGTGATGGCCGTGCGGCCCTCAGTGTGAACACCCCGGTCGAGTTTCCNGCCCGCTGATTTTTTCAAGCTTCGTTAAAGTTTNTCGCTCACCTGCCGATAGGAAGCGCAAGACCCTTCTCTCCGGGCGTTCCGGGAGGGGGGAATCCGTAGTTCTGCGTCCGGNGGGCAGTGCCCTCCGGTGTAGCAGAGGGTCTGTGTGGGGATATGCAGACCTCTGCCCCGTTTTCCGGGTGTTCCGGAAACGGTGGCCATGGATTGGCAACGCAACTGGAGTCTATCATGGCAATGAGAATTAAACAGAATCCNACTGCCCTGACCACGCTAAGGCATTCCAACAATGCCATGGAGCGTGTGAAGGCTGGCGTCGAGCAGCTTAGCTCGGGGATGAAGATCAACAAGGGGGCCGATGGGCCAGCTTCCCTGATCGCCTCGGAACGGCTCCGGGGTCGGATCGTGGGGTTGCAGCAGGCTTACAACAACGCCTCTGCCTCGGTCACGCTCATGCAGACCGCCGAGGGTGCGCTCAATGAAGTGAGCGAAGTCCTCATTCGGCTCAAGCAGCTTTCGGTTCACGCCGCCAACGAGGCGGTCAATGATCCCGAAATGCTGAACGCCGATCAAATGGAGATCGAGTACCTGCTTGATACCTTGGACCGCATCGCCAAGAACACGCAGTTCAACNGCAAGACCCTGCTCGATGGTAGCCTTGGGGCAAACGGCATCACGNTTGGAAACAACTTGCGGTTCGTTTCGGCTCGGGAAGACACTCCGTATTCGCCCATTGACGGTTGGCCCGTGGACATCCATCAGGTGGCTACCCGGGCTGGGTTGAAAGGACTGATTCCCATCGATGTGAACAACATCCGGGAGGGGCTTCACATCGTGATCAGTGAAGGCGGCAAGAACGCCGAGATTCACACGGACAAAGGGCAGATGGGAAAAGAGCTTCAGAAAGTCTTTGAGAATCACGACCTTGACCCGAAGCGCTTTGACTATGCAACCACCTCCCAGACCATCCGGGAGATTGTCGCCTACAATCTTGCCCAAGGGATTGAGGAGAATGGCCTCAACGTCCATTCCTTTCTGACACCGGACAGCAGGATCATCATCAAGCACAACGAGTACGGAGACCACACCAACTTCTCAGCAACAAGTTCGGTGGCAGGAATTATCAGCGACGATGCGAATATCGCCAAGCTGGCGGCTAAGGGGCGGGATGTCGAAGGAATCATCAACGGCGAGGTTGCCCAAGGTGAAGGGCAGTTCCTCACTGCACTCGATGGCTCCTCGGCTCGGGGGGTGTCCGTGCAGTACATGCGCGAGATCGGCCTGAAGGAGGTCCCGGTCATTGACGAGCGCGGCATCGAGATCGGCAAAGAGTTCGTCGAGGAGTCAAACGACGAGATCGTGGGAACTCCGGACAGTGGCCAGAGCGAGGGCTATGTCCACGTCTCACAACGCTCTCAAACCTTCCAGATTGGTCCGGACGGTCATCTCGACCCCCTATTCTCGTTCATGAATGTTAAGGCCCAGGAGCTTGGGCGTGGCTCCGAGAATAAAAGCGGTTTCGACAGCTTGGCAGACATTGATGTCACCGCCCTTCAGGGCGCCTATGATGCCTCGATGGTGGTTGATAATGTCATCGACCAAGTCTCGGGATTCCGGGGGCGGCTTGGAGCATTCCAACGCAACGCGATTGAGAACAATCTGGAAAGCCTCAAGATTGCCGAGGAGAACATCACGCAAGCGGAGTCCACGATTCGGGACACGGACATGGCCGAAGCGATGTCGCAACTCACCAGCGACCAGATCATGCTTCAAGCCAGTGTCGCGATGATTGGCCAAGCCAATCAGGTTCCGAAGACCGTGCTCAACCTCATTGAGTCTGGTTAATCCACTCGGATCACCTCATTGCCTGCGGCGGGACGCCCCACGTCCCGCCTGCCGCCCTCTNGCTGTCCTCTGTCTCTCCGAAAAAGCTTGTCTGACTCTTGAATCCTTGGGCATCATTTCTCTTTGCCTACTGCACAAGGAGTCTCATGAGTTTGATCACCACCCACATTCTTGACACCTCCCAAGGTCGCCCTGCCCAAGGTGTTGTTGTGACCCTTAGTCGCCAGAAGACCGACAGACAGCATTGGGAAACCCTCGCTTCNGGGACCACCAATGCAGACGGACGCATTGCTGATTTGCTCCCGGACAGCACGACGTTGGAGGCAGGAATCTTTCGCCTGCGCTTTGCGGTGGGAGAGTATTTCGCGCAGCTGGGGGTGGAGTCATTTTATCCGAAAGTGGACATTTGTTTCCAAGTTCAAAATCCGGAACAACATTATCACGTTCCTCTGCTGCTCAATCCCTTCGGCTACACCACCTACCGAGGCAGTTAAGCTCCATGTCCGCCGCTTCCGNCCAATCCGTCCTTGAACTCCGGGAGATCACCAAGCGCTTTCCCGGAGTGCTTGCCAACGATCACATCAACCTCGACCTGCGCGAGGGTGAGATTCACACGATCCTCGGCGAGAATGGCGCGGGCAAGTCCACCCTCATGAGCATCATTGCCGGACTTTACACTCCGGACGAGGGCGAAATTCGCATCCGGGGGCAGGTGGTGCAGTTCAGCACACCCCGCGAGGCGATCAGTCAGGGCATCGGCATGGTCTTTCAGCATTTCATGCTGGTCCGCAATCACACGGTGGCAGAGAACATCATCCTCGGCCTGCCGGGTGCGGCGGTGCTGGACTTCGGAAAAATCCATCAGGAGGTTCAGGAACTCAGCGACCGTTACGANCTCCACGTTGATCCGGAACGCAAGGTTCACGAACTGTCCGTCGGCGAACAGCAGCGCGTTGAAATTGTCAAGGTGTTGTACCGAGGTGCTCGGTTGCTGATTCTTGATGAACCAACCGCCGTTCTCACTCCACAGGAATCCGAGGCGCTTTACCGCATCATGCGCAACCTCACGGAGCAGGGGCATTCGATCCTCTTCATTTCGCACAAGATGAAGGAGGTGATGGCGCTCTCTGACCGCATCACCGTCCTCAACCAAGGGTGTGTGATGGCCACCCTGCAACGCGAGGACACCTCTCCGGAACAACTCGCGGCCTTCATGCTGGGTCACACCACGGACCCCGCCACTGGCATCGAACTGCTCCGTACTGAAGTCGTGGACGAGGAAAGGGTTGCCCCTCTGACTCCAGAATCCGAGGCCGTTCATCCCACCGTCATCGAGTTGCGGGACATTCACGCTGTCAACGATCTTGGGCATCCCGCGCTCAAGGGCATCTCGCTGGAGTTGCGCGAAAACGAAATCCTCGGCATGGCGGGGGTTTCCGGAAACGGACAGCGGGAACTTGCGGAGGTTCTTGTGGGTTTACGACACCACTCCTCCGGAACCTACACTTTCGAGCAGACTGTGCTGCAGCGGCTCACCGTTGAGCAGATGATCAACCGAGGGGTGGGTTACATTCCGGAGGATCGCAAGAAGTTCGGAGTGGCTGCGGGGCTGACGATTGCCCAAAATTTTCTGCTGAGGAATTTCGGAAACTCCAATTTCTTCTGGAAACGCTTCCTCATCAATCGNGGTGCCTTGCAGCGTTACGGACGCGAGAAGATGGCGGCGTTCGATGTCCGTGCCCCTTCCGAGCAAACCCGCGTCGGCTTGCTTTCTGGAGGCAACATGCAGAAGGTCATCCTCGCCCGCGAAACCTCTCGCGCTCGGCGCGTGCTGCTCGCCTGCCAGCCCACACGTGGGCTTGACATCCACGCAACCCAGTTCATCCGCAACGAAATCAGCAGGGCGCGAGATCGGGGGTTGGCGGTGCTGTGGATTTCCGAGGATTTGGATGAACTGCTGCTGATGGCGGACCGCATTGCCGTGATTTTCGATGGACACATTGTTGGCACCCTCTCGCGACAGCAAGCCACAGTGGAGGCGATTGGGCGCATGATGACCGGAATGACTCCGGAAATCCCCCCGGCTTCGCCTTACCCCCAAAGGAGGAATTGAGGAGGATTTCTTTCCTTGCAATCCAAGTGCGTTTGCATTGTGATAAAGCGTCTGAATTCTGTCCGGAGCTAGGGATTCCGGGGTGACGAATGGACGCACCCCGTCCTTCCCAACCCACTTCAAACCGGCAGCGACCGCCATGCGCGATTACGTTCTCCTCTACATCAACGGCATTCGCCACGAACTCCGGAACGAGGCCGTTTATCAAGCCCTCACCGATTTCCTGCGCTACGACCTTGCGCTGACGGGCACCAAGGTGGTCTGTGCCGAAGGCGACTGCGGTTCCTGCACGGTGTTGAGCGGTCGCCCAGAAAACGGTGCCATGCGCTATCAGGGCATTGATGGCTGCATCCAGTACCTCTGGCAACTGGACGGACGGCATGTGGTCACAGTGGAGGGCTTGCAGAATAATGGGTGCTTGCACCCTGTGCAGGAGGCAATGGTCGAATCCTTTGGCTCCCAGTGTGGTTACTGCACCCCGGGATTTGTGATGGGAATAGTCGCCATGCTGGAGGAGAATGCCCCACTCACTCGCCAAGGTGTGAAGGACGGCCTCACCGGAAACCTCTGCCGCTGCACCGGTTACGAGCAGATTATTGACGCTGCACTTGCGCTCAAGGGAAAATCTGTCACGCCCATTACCGAACGCTACCACGATCCACAGATGTGTGCAGAATTGGAAGCTTGTGCCCAAAATTCCGTTGAAATTTCCTATCACGAATCATGGGGTCACGAATCCCGCAATGTGCGCATCGGTCTTCCTACCTCCCTTGCTGAAGCCGTGGCCTTCAAGGCGCAGCACGAAAAAACCGTGGTGGTGTCCGGAGGCACCGACATTTCGGTGCAGATGAACAAGGGCAAGACCGAGCCGGAAACACTGCTCAGCCTCGTCCATCTTCAGGAATTGGAAGGCGTTTCCGAAAACGACGGTTGGCTCAAGATTGGAGCCAAGGCAACGTGGACGGACATGGAACGTGCCTGTGGAGAGAGCCTTCCGGAGTTCCGCAAGATCATCCAAGTCTTCGCCTCAGCACAGATCAAGAATGCCGGAACACTCGCGGGTAACGTTGGCAACGGCTCACCGATCGCGGATTCGATGCCCTTTCTCTTTGTGATGGACGCCGAGGTGGAACTGACTGGACCTTCCGGAAGCCGCTGGGTGAACATCCATCATTTCTACCACGGTTACAAGCAACTGGAACTGCGTCCGGATGAACTGATCACCGCGCTGCGCCTGCAACTTCCAAAATCGAACGAGACCTTGAAACTTTACAAGGTTTCCAAGCGCAAAGACCTCGACATCTCAACCTTCACGGCGGGAATCCGGATGGCGCTTGAAGGCGCAACGATTTCTCAAGCCAGCGTTGCCTATGGTGGGGTTGGCCCCGTGGTGTTGCGGTTGCCGGAAACGGAGCAGTTCCTCTCCGGAAAGCCGCTCACGCTGGAAACTGTCCGCAAAGCTGGGAAGTTAGCCCGACGTGAGATCATCCCAATTTCCGATGTCCGGGCTTCCAAGGATTATCGTCTGCAACTCGCTGAGAATATCCTGCTCAAGTTCTACCACGAGGTCCGGCAGGAGCAGAGCTGGCTCCAACCGGACACCTTGAGTGCTTGAGGAGGTAAAATGACCGCAGTTGGACAGAATATCCCGCACGATTCGGCGGTTGGGCACGTCACCGGAGAGGCGTTTTATGTGGATGACCTCCCTCCGACTCAGGGTGAACTGCTGGTGGATTACATCGCCAGTCCGGTCGCTCACGGAAAATTGCTCGGCAACAACTTTGACGAACTCCGGCGACTTCCGGGTATCGTTGGCCTCTACACTGCGGCGGACCTCCCCGGACACAATGGCTTTGGTGCAATCCTCCAGGACGAGCGTTTCCTTCCCGAAGATGTTGTGGAATATGTCGGCCAGCCCGTTGCAGTGGTGGCCGCCGAGAATCGCCGCATCCTGCGCAAGGCCAAGCAACTCGCTAAACTGGAGATCGAGGAGCTTCCTCCGCTCTTCACCATCGAGGAGGCCATTGCCGCCCAACAGTTCATCGGCCCCACCCGGACCATCCAGTGCGGGGATTTTGAGGCTGCATGGAACGAGGCCGAGCAGCGGCTGGAAGGTGTGTTCCACTGCAACGGACAGGAGCAGTTCTACCTCGAATCCCAAGCGGCGCTCGCGTGGCCCAACGAGGAGGGGCAGATCCTCATCCATTCCTCCACGCAGAATCCCACCGAAATCCAGCAGGTCGTTGCGGAAGCCCTTGGGCTCAACTTCCACGATGTGATCTCNGTCTGCAAGCGCATGGGTGGAGGCTTCGGGGGCAAGGAAACGCAGGCTGTGATTCCGGCGGTGATGGCGGTACTGGTCGTGCACCACACCGGACGTTCTGCACGAGTCGCCTACACGAAGGACGACGACATGCGCTCCACCGGAAAGCGCCACCCCTTCAAAATCTTCTACAAGGCGGCGTTCGCTGCCGAGGGGCGCATCACCGGGGTCGAGTTCGATCTCTACTCCAATGGCGGTGCGGCGGCGGACCTTTCAACCTCAATCATGGAGCGTGCCCTGCTCCACTCGGACAACGCCTACCACCTGCCCAATGCCTGCTTCCGGGGCACGGTTTGCAAGACCAACCTCCCGCCCAACACCGCCTTCCGGGGTTTTGGCGGCCCACAGGGCATGGCGAACATCGAGAACATTGTGCAGGAAATCGCAATCACACTCGGCAAGGATGCCTACGAAATCCGGCGGCTCAACTGCTACGACCACGGCTTGCGCAACACCACCCCCTACGGTCAAGTGGTGCAACACCACATCCTTCCAGAAATCCTTGACCGCTTGGAGGAAACCTCCAATTATCAGGAGCGCTTGCGGGAAATCGAAGTGTTCAACCGCACCTCGGCAACCGAACTCCGGGGGCTGGCGCTGACTCCGGTGAAGTTCGGTATCTCCTTCACCACCCGCTTCCTCAATCAGGGGAACGCGCTTGTGAACATTTACAAGGACGGGACGGTGCAGGTTTCGACAGGTGGCACGGAGATGGGACAAGGGCTGAACACAAAAATCCGACAGATCGCCGCAGACGAATTGGGGATCGGCTATGAGCAGGTGCGAGTGATGATCACCTCCACCGAAAAGAACAACAACGCTTCGCCGACTGCCGCCTCTGCCGGAACCGACCTCAACGGCATGGCCACCGCGAACGCCTGCCGCACGATTCGGAAACGGCTGGCTGAGTTTGCTGCACAGCAGCTTGCCAATGCCGAAACCGGATGTGCTGCCGAGCCAAGCTGCATCCATTTCGAGGACGGGCGCGTCTGGGACGAACGCCGTCCGAACGCGAGCATCGCCTTTGCGGAACTCGTCAAACTCGCCTATCTGGAGCGCATCAGTCTCGGCGAGCGCGGCTTCTACCGCACCCCCGGAGTTGATTTTAACCGTGACACTGGCAAGGGGAACCCGTTCTTCTACTTCACCTCCGGAGCCGCCGTCGCCGAAGTGCGCCTCGACCGCTTCACCGGACACCTCACGCTGGAGCGGGCCGATTTGCTCATGGACATCGGTGAGTCCATCAATCCCGGCATTGATCTTGGGCAAACCATCGGCGGCTTCATTCAGGGGGTGGGCTGGGTGACAAACGAGGAACTGCGCTACTCCGACAAGGGTGACTTGCTTTCCTACTCCCCTACGACCTACAAGATTCCGAACATTCAGGACATTCCGGACATCTTTCGGGTGGACTACCTCCAGAATCCGCACCACCAAATCAACATCCGCCGCTCCAAAGCGATTGGCGAACCGCCGCTGATGCTCTGCCTCTCGGTCTGGATGGCGGTCAAACACGCCCTCTCCTGCGTGCAACCCGGAGCCCTCCCCAAACTGCGCCTTCCGGCCACTGGCGAGGAAATCCTGCGCTGCCTCACCGAACTGACCGACGAGGCCACTTTCTCGACTCCGGATCAGGAAATTCTGCTCATCGCTCCGCCGTCTCTCCCAGAAAACCAAAAGGTAGCAGCCTGACTTCCAGCTAATCCAAGCTATGCGAGAAGTCCTGAAACACACGCAGGAGTTGCTGGACTCCGGAACGCCGTTTGTGGCGGTCACGTTGGTGGACGCGAAGGGCAGCACCCCGCAAGACCCCGGAAGTCGAATGCTGGTCACGGAATCCGGACGACAGTGGGGCACCATTGGCGGGGGGCGGGTTGAGGCCAAGACGTTGGCCGAGGCGGCAGAATTTCTGAGCGAATCCAACCCCACCCACCAAACCCGTCTCGTTCACTGGAGTCTCAACAAGGACGTGGGCATGACCTGCGGCGGGTCCGTGACCCTGTTCTTCGAGCGGCATCACGCGCATCCNTGGACGATTGCAATCTACGGGGCTGGGCATGTCGCTCAGGTGCTGATCCCGCTACTGCTCACGCTGGAATGCCGAATCGTCTGCCTCGATACCCGCGAGGAGTGGCTGTCGCAGCTTCCGGCTTCCTCAAAGCTGGAAACCCGGCACGAACCGGACCTACCCGCCACTGTGGATTCGATTCTGGAAACGACCTTTGTGTTGCTGATGACGCAGGGCCATGCGACCGACCGTCCCATCTTGCAACGCTTTCTGGAACGCGGCGATCAGGCGTTCCTCGGTGTCATCGGCAGTCGGGCGAAAGGAGCAACTATCCGCAAGGAACTTGCCGAATCCGGGCTTTCTGAAAAGCAAATCTCTGGATTCTGCTGTCCACTTGGACTCTCCTTGGGTACCAACCACCCTCAGGAGATTGCCATCAGCATCACGGCCCAATTACTCCACNAACGTGATTGNCAATTTGGCGTTATTCACACACGCAACTCCCTGCCAGAAGTTATTTGATAACNGTTTAAATGAATTAATGAACAAAAATTTGTTGAGGANTTTCACGTAATTGATGACATAACTTTCTTGAACTATGTTAAGTTACATCATGCTTTCTTTTTCCTGCTCTGCTTTTTCGCGGTTGAGTTTATTCAGGTAGTTTTTTGAAATACTACGGATATGGGCAAGGCGGATCAGGCGCTCCTTTTGAATTCTTTCCTGTGTACGTTTATAAGATGTGATAGCTTCCCGACCAATCTCATCAAAATCCTTATCCATTGTAGGGGCTTGTCCAGGATTCCAAGGAGCGAATGGTCCTGTGTCCGGCCAGATGCGGTTTGCTATTCCATTTAAGTAGATTGACTGGTGTTTGGGANCAAGAGTCAAGGNATAGTTTTTTGGATTTACCCANATTCTATATGACGGAGGAGACTTTGGGTTAAGAGGTGCTTCAAGCTGTTCCAGGCACTTGAGAAAACGCTTTCTAGCTTCAGCAGTTTGAAGTCTATCAAAGAATGCGTTAAGTTTATGATCCTCCTCAGATTCAGATTTTTCATGAAAATTTACTTTGATATCAGAAAGATCTAAATCTATGACAAAACGCTCTCCCAAATTATCCTGTACGATCAGTGACACCATCAGAAACTGGTTGACATTACATACAACAAACACACTTGAGACATAGTGTAAGTTTTCAAGAACCTCCCAAGGTTGTAACTTATGTTTCGTAAAGAACCCACCGATTTCACCTGCAAGCTCTGCAACATCCGCCAATGTGAAGGGGTTGCCACTTACTTTTGTGCTTGCTTTTGCGGCTTCCTTTTGCCATGCGGTAATTCTAGGCGGATTTGTTTCTACATAGCCACTGAATACGCACCGAGCAATTCCATGAACAAGAGACTCCTCAAACATCATCATCGCATTGGATCCATCTTCAACTCCTGAACTCCATGCTTCCCGATGGGAAATAACAGAAAGAAATTTCCATTTTGATGATTTGGGGTTGTAGATTATCAGTATNAGAGCTCTTGGAAAGTACAGACTTTTTGAAATTGGCAACTGAANCTGATGAGGTTGGCGCTTGAAGTTGCGTATTAAATGGTATTTGAAAATAACATTTTCATTCGTATCTCCAGCGACTTGGAAACGTCCTTTTTGGATGCANTTTANCAATTTAATGGGATCCATNTTAGCAGAAGTAAATTTTTTCTGAATCAGCGCAACAGTATTTTTAACTTGTTGGTGATACAGATAAATAGACTTGGCCTGTAAACCTTCTAAACGTGTTAATTTAATTTTGTTTTTTAACTTGTTCAAGACNCTGTTATCTTCTATCGAAATTCGANTTACTACTGGGTCTAAAATTACTCCTATCTCATTAATNGTATTTTTCAAGTCNTCAAATTTTAATCCATCATTTGAAAAATAATAAAGAATATTTGTTAAGGTTTTTCGCTTCCCAAGGATACCAAGCTTTTTCTCGACNCGTTTCATTGAATTTAAGAAGTGTNTTTTTAATCTCAATTCAATCTTATTCGCTGTATCGTCATGCCCTTGGGCGAAGTGCATCAGCTCAAGCCGATCACCGATATTTGGNAAAAAAAGNGCATAGAATTCTANCATTGCTCTCTCCCGCCAAGAAGAATTTCTATCAAGCCTCACAGGGTCCGCCCGGATAGAAAATTCTACGATATCTGTCAATCTTAGATGCTGTGCAAAACAAAAAACGATATCCTTGTATGAATTTTTTTGAGGAAANCGCGTGAGTAAATCAGTAAACTTGCTCCACCATGGATCTAAAGTCAGTTGAGGAAAGCCTTCCTCCATCTTTTGCAGGCATTCAAGATAGGGATGACCAACAGGGGGGTTTTTGAGCATTTCCCGTTCGTAAGGGTAGAGAAGAAGTTTCGTAAGGCTGGTGGGTGTTGGGGATGATTCTTCAGTACAAAGAAGTTCAACCCACCAACAATTAAGTAAGGCCTTAGGGATGTTACGGTGGCTGACTTTCTCACTCTCCCTAAGGAAAACTGGAATAGCGTGCTTGTNTACAAGAGATCTGCTTACTCCNATCCCTCCCCAATTTGCGAGCTTACGCATCAATAGTCTGCCAGAAACTCCGGAATCACTCTTAACCCACCAGTCAGCATCAGGTAGCACCCCGACCCTTAGAAGTGGACGGAGTTTTTGGGGGATGCAAAATGGCATTGGAGGGCTTCCAGCGAGCATCATTGCTGGATTGAGCAGAAAATCATTTAGCATTGATGCGTAGGCTAGACTCCCCTCTGGAGAAACAACAAAAGGTGTGTGCTTACCCTCACGCATATTATTAAGCAGNTTCAAAAACAGGTGAACCTCGGTGTTTGGGTATTTTTTNGTAAGATAACTTTCAATGATGTGAACTTTCATCCGTGTTGAATATTCCTTCTGCTCTTCTAGAACAAGTGCCTGCTCCCTTTGATGTTGANTGATTAGGTATCCAAAGTCTTCAAGAGCAGATTTGTCTGAATTTATTGAGGGATTTAATTTAAGAAAGGGGAAGAAGGTTTTTAGAGGCTTCTCAAAAAGAGAAAAGGATGGATATAATTCCAGCAATGAAGTAGTACTTTTCTGAATAGCTATAATCTGATTCTCATTAGACAGTTGAACAAACAACTTCCAGAGTAAGTTGTCTAATTGATTACGATAGGTGCTTGGCAAGATGATATCAATGATCCTCAACTGCTGCTGAGTCAATCCCTTATTATATCTCTTCTGTAATAGAGCCTTTGTTTGTAATTTCAGCTGTTTGAAACTTTTTGGGTTGAGAGATTCAACTGTATTAATTACATTTCTTTTGAAGCAGGAAAGAAAACCGAGAAAAAATTCGCAATCATTCCAAGGTTGCCAAACTTGAGGGTCTGTGTCCACAATTACCTGTAAGTCCATGTCGGAATCGGACTTGTGACCGAGACCTCCTAGACTACCAATGGTTGTCATTGCACAGATATCTGGGGATCCTTTTTGGTTTAGATCTTGGGAGAGCAGCGGGTAATTCCTTTTAGAAAAGTTCTGGAAACTATAATCTCCTGCTTGCATGTCCTGAGGAAGAAAGTGTTCTAGATTCTCTATCCCCTTCCAGGCATTTTTTGGAAAGGCGTTGAAGCTTGCTGAATCCAGAATGTCTTTTCCATCATCATTCACTCCTACCTTATGGTGTACAACCAGTGGAGGGCTTTCGTGAGGATTAATATGGAAAAGCATAAGACTCTCCATAGCTACATTTTTTAAATCCTGGTTGGCAAGTTCTGAAAAACTATCCATCCTGTGAACATAAATTTCCTCAAGTTTGGCATACTCGTCTTTTGCCTGCTGACACAATGCATCCAAATCCATTCTACTACATTTTGAAAGGAGGAGCTTAGAGAATGTCTGCTTTCTTTGCAGTGAGTCGTGGAGGTAACGCAATTTTCCTGCGGTTTCAGAATTCCATGGTTGACTTGGGTATGATTGATAACTACGGGAAAATCTTTTGTGGGATTCCAAATCTTCAAGAGTTGTAGACTCAGAAGTCTCAACATCAGGTTTTGAGTTGGATTCTAAAGGCTGGTCCATAAAGTGATCTGAATATAATTAAATTTAATATGAAAAATTAAATGAATTTTTAGTTAAAAAATTAACTCTTAGACATTGGTGCTATCCAAAGATATTATACCAAAAAAATTAATTAAACTAATTTAAATTTGAGGCTGAAGTAGCTAAGAGTTAATGTTTTGAATCACGGATTGAACTCGTAAGTGCAACCGGTGATTTGATTCCGGAGAATAGCTGATTTGGAATCTTGAAGTCAAGACATTCTCGGGGCCGATTGTTGAGCCTGTCCATAGATGCTGCGGACCTGCGCGCGCGTGAGGGAGTGGAAATCGGTGCCCTTGGGCAGGTACTGACGGATGAGTGTTGGTGTTCTCGTTGAGTCCACGCTCCCAGGAATGGTAGGGGTGAGCGAGGTAGCCTTAGGCGTTGAGTCCCTTGGCGACGGCCTGATGGTAGGCGAACTTCTTGCCGTTGTCATAGGTGGGCTTGGGCTTGGCCTCGCGGCGGACGAGAGCCAGACGCTGCGCCTGCTTGGGACGGTAGCCGCAAAGACCGCGGTTGGCCTGTCTGCTAGGTCAAGAAACTCTGTCTCACCGAACTCTGGCATGGCTTCGCTCTAAATCTGTAGTGTATCAGTCCTCAAAGTAAATCTTTACTCTAATTCTATTTTTCAGTAGTTCATACACCTCTGGTTGCGGTCGCCATTTATCAATAATCATAAATTTTATTTGCATCAGTATGTCATCTTTCACCACCTGTTTGTCAAAGAGTTTTTGCAATCTATTTTTTGCTACTTTGTAATCTTCTTCTATCTGGTCTATTGCTGCTTGTTCTCCTTCATCCCCTTTAGACATTTCACCTTTATTCCTTTAGAGTTGAAATCATTTTACTCATTTGCTTGGACTTTCTTTCAGCAACTACAGCTGCTGCGACTGGGAAAGGAAACTCCTGTTCTTATAAGAGTATCATTTTTTCCACACTGGCAACACATCTATGTTCGGATTTACCTAAACCAAACATAAGTGGTAAGCTCGCACACCAGTGATTTCAAGGGTTGACATGCCTCATCCAGAGTAGTATGTATGGATTATGGTTGATTATAAACTATTCAGGTACCCTTATTTTTGGGTAGAATACTAATTTTATTTAATTAATTTTGAAAACTGA
>PANO01000077.1 GCA_002707655.1 Deltaproteobacteria bacterium | reverse complement strand
CATCTTAATTTTTTATGGAATTGGCTGGATTAAACAAATTTTTCAGGAAACTGCTATTTGGATTGTGGGATTTTTAACGATGTTTCTCTATATTTCGCTCTTACGATTTGCTGCCAATTTTCCGGATTTGGAACCGGAAGACCCAGAGGAAATCATCACTCATTTACCGGAACCCGGCCCGACAATAAAATCTGGATTGCATTATTTATTGCCACTTTTCGTTTTAGTTTGGTGTTTGACGATTGAGCGATTTTCTCCTGGGTTGTCTGCATTTTGGGCCACAATGTTCATGATTTTTATCGTGCTAACTCAACGCCCTTTGATGGCATGGTTCCGGTCTGATGAAAATTTGAATCGGTCATTCCGGCGAGGGTTTTTTGAATTCTCAGACGGTTTGGTAGCCGGAGCGCGAAATATGATTGGCATCGGAGTGGCCACTGCGGCGGCGGGAATCATTGTCGGCACGGTAACATTGACCGGAATCGGGCTGGTGATGACTGAATTCGTAGAGTTTATTTCCGGAGGAAACTTAGTCCTCATTTTGATTTTTACAGCTATCATCAGTTTAATTCTCGGCATGGGCTTGCCAACCACTGCAAATTACATCGTGGTTTCAACACTGATGGCTCCGGTGATTGTAACTCTGGGTGCGCAAAACGGTTTGATTGTTCCGCTGATTGCGGTTCACATGTTTGTCTTTTATTTTGGTATTTTAGCGGACGACACACCACCCGTCGGCTTGGCAGCATTTGCGGCGGCAGCGATTGCGAAAAGCGATCCGATTAAAACCGGAATTCAAGGTTTTACCTATGACATTCGCACNGCAATTCTNCCNTTTNTNTTCATTTTTAACACCGAACTTTTGATGATNGGNATTGNCAGNTGGTGGCANNTNNTNCTCACNATTATCANTGCNATTNTNGCCATGCTGTTNTTTGCNGCNGCAACNCAGGGNTTTTTCTTTGTCCACAATCGNTGGTGGGAAACGGTTTTGTTGTTATTGATTTCTTTTACATTGTTTCGTCCGGGATTTTGGTGGGAGATGGCATTTCCTTCGAATCAGGTAGTGCCTCCTACACAAATAATTGAAATGGTTGAGNAACTTCCTCCCAACTCTGATTTGCGTTTGTTTGTTGAAGGTGAGAGTCTCGACGGCGATCTTGTCAGCAAAATGGTTGTTCTGCCAATNGGAAAAACTGCTTCCGGCAAAGCACGATTGGAACAGGCGGGGCTGGAATTACGCACCGAAAAGCAACGTGTTTTTGTTGAGATGGTCGTCTTTGACAGNTTNGCACAAAAGGCAGGAATAGATTTTGATTGGGAAATCCTCAGTCTGCAAGTTCCCACCGCTCGACCGGCCAAGCAGTGGATGTTTGTGCCCGCCCTGCTGCTGTTAGGAGGAATTGTCTGGAGGCAGCGGTCACGCCAAACAGCGTGACCTCCATTGACGTCGGGAGCCGCAGGAAAGCGTCCGGAATCTGGGTCGGTCAGATGCGACTTGCAGAGCTTTCGTAGCCCGGCGGCATTTTCACGAACTCCGGGTAGGAGTGCATGCCGAACTCGCACTCATCGACCCCGGAGCGTTCTTCCTCCTCAGAGATGCGGATGCCCACCGTCGCCTTGAGCACACCCCAGACCACAAGGCTGGCCGCAAACACAAACAGCCCGATCACGACCACGCCCTTGAGTTGGGCGAGAAAGCTCACGTCCGGGTTGAAGAGACCGACGGCGAGGGTTCCCCAGATGCCGTTGACCAAATGCACCGAAAGCGCTCCAACCGGGTCGTCAATCTTGAGGAGCCGGTCGAAGAGCGGCACGGCCCCGACAACGAGGAACCCTGCCACCACTCCAATGAAGAGAGCCACCGCCAGGCTCGGATAGTCCGGGCCTGCGGTGATGCCAACGAGTCCAGAAAGGGCACCGTTCAGCACTATCGTCAAATCGACCTTTCCGTAGAGCAGTTGGGTGAGGATGAGTGCCGCAACGACCCCTCCACATGCTGCGATGTTGGTGTTGGCGATCACGGAGGAGATCGCATCGACGTCGTCCTTGGAACCCAGCGCAAGCTGTGAGCCGCCGTTGAAGCCAAACCAGCCGAACCAGAGGATGAAGGTGCCAAGCGTGGCCAGCGGCAAGTTGGAAGCAGGCATCGGCAACGCCCGGCCTTCGGCAGTGTACTTGCCCAGTCGTGGCCCCAGCAGCAAGGCTCCCGCAAGCGCCGCCCAGCCGCCCACGGAGTGGACAATCGTCGATCCTGCGAAATCAGAGAAACCGTCAATCCAGCCGCCCAGCGCCGTGCCGCCCCAGGTCCAATGCCCCTGAATCGGGTAGATGACCGCCGTCAGCACCAGCGTGAAGATCATGAACGGCCAGAACTTGATGCGCTCCGCAACGGTTCCGGAAACGATCGAGGCCGCCGTGGCCACAAAGACGACTTGAAAAAAGAAATCCGACATCAGGCTGTGCCCGTCAGCGGACGTGCCGTCCAGAAACAGGCCACTGCCCAGGAAGTCGTTGCCTGCGCCGTACATGAAGTTGTACCCCACGGCGAAGTAGGCGATGCAGGCCAAGGCGTAGAGCGAGATGTTCTTGGTCAGAATCGCAGTCACGCTCTTGGTCCGGACCATGCCGGCTTCCAGCATCGCAAAGCCTGCGGCCATCCACATCACCAAGCTGCCGCTGATGAGCAACCAAATGGTGTCGAGGACGTATTTCATTTCTGCGGAGAATTCCATGTTGTTGCTGCGGTGAGGGTTGGAGGTTCAGGTTTCGCACATCTGCAAGCAGTCTTTCAGCAGGGAGTGTGCCTTTTTCTTAATCATCAATTAAGCTATTGAAATTAAATAATAAAACATGAAATATCAGCCGAATCTCAAGTTAATGTTTGACCAAGAGAGCGGCGGACCCTCAGCAGGAATGCCTAATTATTAATCACGAACACCCGTTCCGAAATAAAGAAACGTAAGCTTGAGAGCAATGGCCTTTAGCAAGTGTGCGGGTTCCGATTGCGATTTTGCGGGGTTGCGGTAGTCTGATTATTTTAATCATTGACCAGAGTGAGGATTGAATGCCAAAGACCAAGGTGAGTAACCCCATCGTGGAAATTGACGGGGACGAGATGACACGCATCATCTGGGAGAAGATCAAGCAGCAACTGCTATTGCCATTCTTGGAGCTTGACCTGCGCTACTACGACCTTTCCATCGAGAGCCGGGACGCCACGGACGATCAAATCACGCTGGATGCAGCCAAGGCGATCAAGGAACACTGCGTGGGAGTGAAATGTGCGACCATCACTCCGGACGAAGCGCGGGTTGAGGAATTCGGACTCAAGCGCATGTACCGCAGTCCGAACGGAACCATTCGCAACTACCTTGGTGGCACCGTCTTCCGGGCGCCGATCATCTGCAAAAATGTTCCGAAACTAGTGCCGCAGTGGAAGAAGCCCATCATCGTTGGGCGTCACGCACACGCAGATCAGTACAAAGCCACCGATGTCCGGACCCCCGGCCCCGGCACACTCAAGATGGTGTTTGAACCCAGTGACGGTGGAACCCCGCAAGAATGGGTGATCAACGAGTTCGACAGTTCCGGGATCGCGATGGGCATGTACAACACCGACGCCTCGATCCGTGATTTCGCCCGCTCGTGCATGAGCTATGCGCTCGATCTCAAATACCCGCTCTACCTCAGCACCAAGAACACCATCCTCAAAACCTACGATGGCCGTTTCAAGGATCTCTTTCAGGAAGTGTTTGAGCAGGAATTCACCACACGTTTCAAGGAAAAGGGGATTTCCTACGAACATCGGCTGATTGACGACATGGTCGCGCAGGTGCTCAAGTGGGAGGGCGGTATTGTCTGGGCCTGCAAGAACTATGATGGTGATGTGCAATCCGACACGGTGGCGCAAGGCTTNGGCTCACTCGGCCTGATGGCTTCGGTTCTCGTCTGCCCGGACGGCAAGACCATCGAAGCCGAAGCCGCACACGGCACCGTGACCCGCCACTACCGCCAGCACCAGCAGGGCAAGCCGACCAGCACCAATCCGGTTGCCAGCATTTTCGCATGGACCACCGCACTCAAACATCGCGGCAAGCTCGACAACACCCCGGACGTGGTCCGTTTTGCAGAAACGCTGGAGCGTGTCTGTGTGGACACCATCGAGGGCGGAGAGATGACGAAGGACTTGGCAGTGACAATTCACGGCAACAATCCGGACCCATCGACCTTCCTCACAACCGATGACTTCCTCAACGCCCTTGCTCGCGGCCTCACCGCCGCACTGGGCTGAACCCCAATCTTTTTGTGGAGTGAACCATGAAAAACGTCAAAGTTGCTGTCACTGGAGCCGCCGGACAAATCGGTTATGCCATGCTCTATCGCCTCGCTTCCGGAGCGGTGTTTGGTGCCGACACNACGGTTGATCTTCAATTGTTGGAACTGGAAGTCGCCCTGCCCGCCTTGGAAGGGGTGAAGATGGAACTCGACGATTGCGCCTTCCCGTTGCTCAATCAGGTGGTGACGACCTCAGANGCCAATGTCGCCTTCAAGGACACCGACTGGATTCTGCTCGTGGGCGCGGCCCCACGCAAAGCGGGAATGGAGCGCAACGACTTGCTNCGNGTCAACGGTGGCATCTTCGTGGGGCAGGGGCAGGCGATCAACGACAATGCCGGAGACAAGGTGCGCATCCTCGCAGTGGGGAATCCCTGCAANTCCAACTGCCTTATCGCCATGAGCAACGCCCCACGCATCCCACGGGANCGTTGGTTTGCCATGACCGCGCTCGACGAGAACCGTGCCAAGAGTCANCTCGCCCAAAAAGCTGGCACCGCCGTGAAGAATGTCACCAACATGACGATCTGGGGCAACCACAGCGCAACGCAGTATCCGGATTTCTACAACGCCAAAATCAACGGTGCGGCAGCGCCGGAGGTGATTTCCGATCAGGACTGGCTCAAGGGCGAGTTCATCAGCACCGTTCAGCAGCGCGGTNCGGCGATCATCAAGGCACGGGGAGCCTCCTCCGCTGCATCGGCAGCAAATGCGGCACTCGACACCGTGCAGCGCATGGAGAACGCCACCGCCGAGGGTGACTGGTTCAGCACTGGAGTTCCCAGCGATGGCAGCTACGGTATTCCGGAAGGATTGATTTTCAGCTACCCGCTGCGCAGTTCCGGTGGCAACCAGTGGTCGCTTGTCCAAGGGGTCGAACTCAATGACTTCGNGCAGGAGAAAATCGCAGCCACCCGGCAAGAGCTGGAACTGGAGCGCGAGGCCGTGAAGGACATGCTGGGCTGACAAGAACAATTGCTAATGGGAAAAGTCATNGTCAAGTAGTCTTTGAGCAAATGGATTACGTCGTTGACTGCAAGAACCAGCGGATTGTTCCCAATCCCGAAGAAACGGAGGGGATGCTGCTNTTTGATGATTTTTAGCAACGCTTCACGAAGGNGCACATGAAAATTCACGAATTCCAGGCCAAGCAAGTGCTGGCGAAATACGGAGTGGTCATCCCTCGCGGACGGGTGGCGAAGACCCCGGACGAGGCGGTTGTCATCGCTCAGGAGTTGGGCACAGAGGTTTGCGTTGTCAAAGCACAAATTCATGCCGGAGGACGTGGCAAGGGCGGCGGGGTCAAGGTCTCGAAAGGACTGGGTGCTGTGCGCGAAAGTGCCGAGCAGATCATCGGCATGAACCTCGTCACGCACCAGACTGGACCACAAGGTCAACCCGTCAAGCAAGTGCTGATCGAAGAGGGCATGGACATTATCAAGGAATTCTACTGTTCTGTGCTGGTAGATCGCGGGCAGCAGCGCGTGGTTATCCTGGCCTCGACCGAGGGTGGCATGGACATCGAGCAAGTCGCCGCCAAGACTCCGGAAAAGATCCTCAAGGTGTTTGTGGACCCCGCCATCGGTCTGCGCCCGTTCCAAACCATGGCGCTGGCGTATGGACTCAAAATTGACGAGATCAACCCCAAACTGGTGCGACCGGCGGCTGCGTTGTTCCAGTCGCTCTACGATGCCTTTGTCGCCGAGGATTGCTCGCTTGTGGAGATCAACCCGTTTGTCCTCACGGGCGACAGTCGTGTCATCGCGCTCGACTCAAAGGTGAGCTTTGACGACAACGCCCTTTTCCGGCACAAGGCCATTCTTGAACTGCGAGACGAGGACGAAGAGGATGCGCTAGAAATCGAGGCNGCGAAATCGAACCTCAACTACATCAAACTGGATGGCACCATCGGCTGCATGGTCAACGGCGCGGGGTTGGCGATGGGCACGATGGACATCATCAAAGCCTATGGCGGGGACCCGGCGAATTTTCTCGATGTGGGNGGNACNGCCACGCGGGAAACCGTGGAGCAGGCGTTCCAGCTCATCACCCGTGACGNCAACGTCAAGTGCATCCTCATNAACATCTTTGGGGGCATTGTGCGTTGCGACATGGTGGCGTCCGGCGTGATTGCCGCGATCCGCAACGTCGATCTGAAAATCCCGGTCGTCGTGCGGCTGGAGGGTACCAACGCCAAAGAAGCCCATCAACTGGTGAACGATTCCGGGCTTGGCGAGAAGTTGCAAATGGCCGACGGCCTCAAGGATGCGGCGGAAAAAGCCGTGGCCGCAGTTTCCTGATTCGATCGCCTTCCCCAAGGGGCGGGAGNTTCCAGTGCCGACCAAGAGCTTGCTGATTTCCGGACGGGTGCAGGGCGTGGGCTTCCGCTACACCGCGCTGCACGAAGCCCAGCGGCTGGGCGTGACCGGTTGGGTGATGAACGAACCTGATGGCTCGGTGCACATGGTCGCCCAAGGTTCGGAGGCTGTGGTTGTGGTACTGGAGGAATGGTGCCGAACGGGACCGACGGGAGCAATCGTGCAGGAAGTTCAGGTATCCACGCTGGACACCCGCGAGGTGTTCCNGGACTTCCGGATTCTGCGCTNAGGNTCAGGTGGGTAGCCCCTCCGTGGCCACGAGGTTGGAATCGCCCAGACGCTTGCGAATCGCNAGATAGGGCGCGTACTCCNCCGAGTTGTAAAAGGCTTCTAGCTTCTCCATAGANGGNAACTCGATGATCACCANNCGCCGGGGNTGCCAAGTGCCCTCGTGAACCTTGGTTTCTCCACCACGAGCGAGATAACGGCCCCCATACTTCGCTGCGATTTTGGGGACATTGTCAATGTATCCACTCGACTTGTACTCCTCCATGTCGGTGATTTCCACATCCACCACCACATAAGCTGCCATTGTTGCTCTCCTTGAAAAAGGTTCACAGTTGAAATTCAAACATCGTATATCATAGGCTGCTTGGTGGGTCAGTCAAGCACGAACTGGAGGGCCGTGTTAGTCCTCTACGGCTGTGGAGTGGGAACCTCAATGCAACTTGGCAAGGTGCCTGCCGCCCTGCCCGTAATGATGGAGGATCTCGGCTTGTCTCTCGTGGTTGCTGGATGGCTGATCTCCCTGCTCAACCTTACGGCCATGATCTGCGGCATGGTGGTCGGAAGTTGGTCTGATCACTTTGGGCATCTGCGAGCACTGCGGATGGGACTGTTCTGCCTCAGCGCAGGAAGCCTTGCGACCGCCGGACTCTCGGAACCCGCGTTGCTACTGACGGCTCGGTTTTTCGAAGGAGTCGGTTTTCTCTTGGTGGTGACCACCACCCCTCCCCTCATGTTGGCCCATTCCTCCGTTCATGATCGCCGCAGGGTGATGGGACTTTGGGGGGCTTACATGCCGTTGGGAATGTCGCTAATCATGGTTGCATGTCCTGGAATTTTAAAGACTTACGGCTGGCGTGTCCTGTGGTTGGGGGATGGGATTTTGTTGCTGGTGTTGTTGGCGTGTACGTGGTTGCTGCCAACGAAGGAAGTTTCAAAACAACTGGATTTGGAGCCGCTGCACCAACGTATTCAGATTCTCTTCAAGCTTGGAGAACCGCTGGTGTTGGCCGTGATTTTCTGCATGTACGCAGGGGTCTTTTTGGCAGTCTTTGGGTTTTTACCCATGCTGATTTCGGAGGAAATGGGCTATGACGCAACCACGGCAGTCATGCTCAGCGCCCTTGCGNTTGCAGTCAATATCCTAGGGAACCTTGCGGCAGGACAATTGCTTCAGCGCGGATATTCTGCGGTGCTGTTGATGACGGTGGCNGCCTTGGGAATCACGATTTTCGGCCTTGGAATGTACAGTTCTGCCCTGCCTGGGATGGTGCGGTATCTTGCGGCCCTGTTGCTTTCCACCCTGGGCGGATTGATTCCGGCCACCCTTTTTGCCCAAATCTCGGAATCCGTCCCCCATCCCGGATTGCTGGGCACGGGGAACGGGCTACTGGTGCAAGGCTCCAATATTGGGCAGGTGCTGGGACCACCCGCCCTCGCTTGGTTGGTCGCAGGCACCGGCTCATGGGAGAGCGGGCGCTGGATGATCTTGGTCTGCATGGGACTGTGTATGGGGGCCCTGTGGCTGCTCTTGCGCATGAGAAGCGGGGCGTCCCTACAGGAGTCCGCTTGATTGCTCGGCAGAGAGTGCCTATACTTCCCGGAGGTTCAACCGAGGATTCAACCTTTTTTCCAAAACCAACATGAGTGTTTTGATCAACAACTCAACCCGCCTGCTCGTGCAGGGCATCACTGGCTCTCAAGGGATGCTACACACCAAGGGCTGCCGGGACTACGGCACCAACATCGTCGGCGGCGTGACTCCCGGAAAGGGCGGCCAGGAATTTGAGGGAGTTCCCATTTTCAACACGGTGGCCGAAGCAGTGGCTGCAACCGAGGCCGACGCGACCATGATCTTTGTGCCGCCGTCCTTCGCGGGTGATGCAGTCATGGAAGCTGCTGAGGCGCAAATCCCACTCATCGTCGCCATCACGGAGGGCATTCCGGTGCAGGACATGGTGCGGGCCGTACGTTTTGTCCGGACTCAGGGGTGTCGGTTGATCGGTCCTAACTGTCCGGGCATCATCACGCCGGGTCAGTGCAAGATCGGCATCATGCCAGGCATGATCCACCAACACGGAAAAGTCGGCGTGGTTTCGCGCTCTGGAACCCTCACCTACGAGGCCGTCGGCCAACTCACCCGTGCCGGATTGGGGCAATCCACCTGCATCGGCATCGGCGGCGATCCCGTCAACGGCACCAACTTCATTGATTGCCTCAGTCTCTTCCAAAATGACCCGGACACGGAGGCGGTGGTGATGATCGGGGAAATCGGCGGAGACGCGGAAGAGCAAGCCGCCGCATTTGCCAAGGCGAACATGAACAAGCCCATCGTCAGTTTCATCGCAGGACAAACCGCCCCTCCAGGACGGCGCATGGGCCATGCCGGGGCAATCATCTCCGGAGGCCACGGCACGGCTTCGGAAAAGATGGCCGCCTTGCAGGCCGCAGGAATTCATGTGGTGCAAACTCCCGCAGAAATCGGAGAAAAAATGCTTTCGGTTCTCGGGTGATGGTATGAAACAAGCGATTCAGCCTCCAAACTCCGCAGCCCCCAAAGGCCCGTACACTCCCGGAATCGTCGCCAGTGGACCCATGCTTTATGTTGCAGCACAGGGACCGTTTGACACAGAAGGCCAGGTGGTTGGAGAAACCTTTGATGAGCAGGCGGAACTTGCGTTCCAGAACCTCCGCAAGGTCGTCGAAGCTGCGGGAGGTTCGATGTCCGGCATTGTCAAACTCACGGTGCTGGTTTCCGATTTGGCGAACTTTGCGGCGATGAACGAACTCTGCAAACGACACCTTCAGGAACCCTACCCCGCCCGCACTCCAGTCCAAACAGCAATGCCCGGCGGAGTGCTGTTTTTGGTGGATGCCATTGTTGCTCTCGAAACGAAGTGAGAAGCAAAATCATGCCGAAAACCATCGAATTCTTTTACGACATTGTGAGTCCGTACTCCTACCTCGCGTCCGAGCGAATCGAAGCTTTGACCGAGCGCAACGGTGTGGAAATCCACTGGCGTCCGTTTCTGCTGGGCGGATTGCACAAAATCACAGGCAACACCCCACCCGGACTTCAGGACTTCAAGAAGCCGTACCTCGGCAAGGATTTGAGGCGGCTCTCCAAGTATTACAAAATCCCGTACCAATTTCCAAAACAGTTCCCGACCCGCACCATTTTGGCACAACGGGCTTTGACCGCCGTTGCCGAGGAACAGCGTCCGGAGGCGACTCATGCGCTCTACCGGGCGTATTGGGTGGGCGGCGAGGACGTGGCGGATCCGGAGGTTGTGGCTCGGCTGGCGGGACCGGAGGCAGTGGAGGCGGCAGGCACCCAGCCGATCAAGGACGCGCTGATTCAAGCGACCGAAGAAGCGGCAAAGCGCGGAACTTATGGCGCTCCGGCGTTTTTTGTGGGCGAGGAGCAGTTCTTTGGGCAGGACCGTATGGACCTGCTGGAGGCGCACCTGCAAGGGCGGCTCTGATCGGCACTCATCCTGCAAGAGAAGCCGTGTTCAGAACTCACTTGCGGAAGTCATGCTGAGACGACTCTCTTTCTTTTCGATCACTTGCGGCTTGCTCGCCGTGTTGACGGCCTCCTTCGCGCAGGCCGACAAGGGCAACCGCAGCATTTCCTCGCTGAATAGCGCCCAGCGTCTGCTGGAGCGTGTCCACAAAAACCATCCCCAAACCTTCCTCTGCGGATGCACCTACAAGGGCGGTTTTCCGAATCACGCCTCCTGCGGCTACCTTCCCAAAAAACAGGACACGGCAGCGTACATGGTCGTGTGGGCACCCGTGGTGCCGTTCCGGGTGTTTGGAGCGCAACTCTCCGCATGGCAAAAAGGCCACCCCAAGTGCAAGAACCGCCGGGGCCAGCCCTTCCGGGGGCGTCGCTGTGCGGAAAAAATGAGCAAGCGCTACCGGCTGTTGCAGGCCGACCTCTACAACCTCCAGCCCATGATTGCCGAACTGGTGGGACTCCGGACCACGACCGGCCCCCTGCCCTTTGAGAAGCGTGACTTTGGCAGTTGCGATGTTGAGGTGCAAAACGGGGTGCTGGAACCCGGTGCCGACGTGCGGGGCGATGTCGCCCGCACCTTCTTCTACATGGACCGGGTCTATCCGGACTTTGTCTTTATCAGTGCCGAACTGCGCCGCTCCCTCGATTCATGGCATCTCGAAGACCCCGTGGATGTCTGGGAGTGCCAGCGGTCCCGGCGCATTCAGGAAATTCAGGGGAACCTCAACCCCGTCCTTGATGAAGCCTGCCACTTCGCTATCACGCAGGGCTTCCTGTCATTGCGCTAAACGGCTGAACCTTCCGGGAACGTTTTGAGGAGAGCGGTCTGGCAATCAGAGAGCAGATTCCGGAAGGCTTGCCAACCGTTTTCGCCGACCCCAACCGTCTTCAACAGGTGCTGGACAATTTGCTGGAAAACGCCGTGTGCTATGTGGAAGCACCCGGAACCGTTCAGGTGCGAGTGGAAGCGCAGCAGGACGGAGTGTTACTCTCGGTGGAGGACACCGGTCCGGGCATTCCGGCTGCGGCTTTGCCACACCTCTTTGATCGCTTCTACCGGGTGGAGCAATCCCAGAGTCGTGAGAGCGGTGGCAGCGGCCTCCTCGACGACGCCATCGGTTCGGTCTATGGAGTCGGCTACCACTTTCAACTTCCAGAATCACTACAACCTC
>PANO01000076.1 GCA_002707655.1 Deltaproteobacteria bacterium | reverse complement strand
CCTCCCCGAGCAGGAGCGGATCGTGGGGATCTTGGATGAAGCCTTTGAGGGGATCGCGGCGGCCACCGCCCAAGCCCAGAAAAACCTCCACACCGCCCGCGAACTCTTCCAATCCGTCCTCCAATCCACCTTCTCCCAAAAAGGTGACGACTGGGTCGAGACCACGCTGGGGGAGGTTTGTGAATTATAGTCAAAGCTACTGATTTTAGGACACATCTTGGACTGGGATACAAACAGCTAATTTATTGATATTAAACAATATTTATTAGATGTCACCACCGGGTCATAGTGTACGATTTTTAATGGATTTTACTATAAACATTGAAAGGATTGGCAAAGTGGCGGAACTGCGCCTCTAGGCTCAACCTTTCTCAGTGAGCGTGTGAACGCCGTCCCAATCCTTTTCTGGAGGTTGCAATTTGAAAGCCTTGCAGCGTTTCAGGTACTCTGCCGAGGGGCCGTCTTCATCGTCGATCTCTAGTGCTTTCTCAAAGAAGGGAGCCGCCGCTGCGAAATCGTGATTGTGGTAGCACTCATAACCTTGTAGATAACTCTCCACCACGAGTGCCTTGTCTCCAGAAAGCTGGTTCTTACGAGCCAGTGCTTCATACACCGTGACCGGCTCCTTGCGCCCGACCACCCGGATGATGTCGGTCGGTCGGCTGTCAAGGAACTCTCCGGCTTGAGCATAAGTGAACTCGGAGATCATCGTGTAGGTCTTGTAGAACTTGTTAGCCCCCTCCAGCCGGGCGGCGAGGTTGACTGCATCGCCCATGATCGTGTAATCCATACGCTCGCTCGACCCCATGTTTCCAACAACGATCGGGCCACTGTTGACTCCCATCCGAACAAAAAGCTGTGGGCGTTCCTCCTCTCGGAACTGCTTGCGCATCTCCTCCAGTCGCTTCTGCATGTCGAGGGTGGCGAAGCACGCGAGCTTGGCGTGTTCGGGCTGGTCGAGCGGGGCACCCCAGAACGCGATGATCGCATCGCCCTCAAACTTGTCCACCGTTCCATTGTAGTTGGAGATGATGTCACACATCTCAGTGAGGTAGATATTCAGTAGGTTCACCAACTCATCTGGAGTCAAGCTCTCGGAGATCGTGGAGAATTTTTGAATGTCCGAGAAATAGGCGGTCATCTCACGACGTTCGCCGCCGAGGGTGAGCTTGCTGGGATCCTTGACGATTGCATCAATCACTGTTGGGGAGAGGTACTGTGAAAACGCACCCTTGATGAAGGATTTCTGCCGACGCTCCAGAATGAATTTGTAGAGNTTGATGGCGACAAAGCTGAGGATCATCGCGAGCAGCGCGTAGCTCATGGAGAAGACGATTCCGTGATAGGCGTAGGCGTAGAACGCAAGTGCGATGTAGGCGGCCAGCACAGCGAGGAAAGCCAGTGTCTCCAGCTTGGGCAGTTGNCTCAATCCCAACACCAAGAACATCAGCATGATCAGGATCACCACCTCCCACGATGAATCCGCAGGCTGGATCGGGGCGCCATTCATGATCGTGCTGATCGTGTTTGCTAGAAACTCGACCCCGTAGATTTCGCCCACTGGAGTTTCAAAGATGTCGTGCGAAACCTCTGTGGTGTCACCCACCAGCACGATCTTGTCTTCAAGCAAATCCTTCAACTCCTCAATCTCGTCCTCGTCCAAGTCCTCCAAGTCCAGCACTTCGACTGCAGAGAGTCCGGCGTACCTAGTGAGGAAGGAAATGCCGGGAGGCAGCAGTGGGTAATCCACCCAGAGGTCGTTGTAGTGGTCCAGTGGTACCCGATATTCTCCCACNACAAGCTCGCCTCCTTCGAGCTTCGGCTCTACCTCTTCAGCCATTGCCAGTGCCTTGACCGCAAACGGCCAGAGTTGGTGCTGTTTGTGGANGGTGGGATAGAAGCGCAACCGCGAGAGCATGCTGCCCGTGTTAGTATGGTTGGTGTAGCCACTCTCGGTCTTATCCTTGATCACCTCTGTAGGATGGTTGATCCCCTGGAACTGTCCGTCCTTGAACCGAATTTGCGCGGCCGCCATCGTGTTTTGGGCGTTCTCCAGATGCTCGGCCAAGATGGGGTCGTCACCGTAGCTGTTGGGGAAGTCAATGAGCATGTCGAGGGCGATGACTTTTGCTCCCAGTTCCTTAAGGTTGGTGACGATCTGTCCGATGTCGGAGCGACGCAGAGGCCAGCCGCCGTATTCCTCAAAAAACGCCTCGTCCGTATCTACAATGAGGATTTTGTCAATCGGGAACCCGGTTTCACTGCGAGGCAACGTGGACCAGCGCACGAGGTGCCGCAACCCATGAAGTTGATTCTCGGATGCCGAGAACAGTTCCAGACGTTCTGCCGGGATCATGAGGAGGAAGATGANGACAACGAACCACGTGTCCGGGCGCTTGAAGAGGGCTTGCATGGCGAATCCTTTCTGGTGGTCAGCACGAGTGTGTAGGACATTCTCTACCAAAGGTTGCTGGAAATAATTACTCGGTTCAAGCTAATTTTGATACATGAGACTTGCAAATCACAGCAGGACTGCAATAAGTATTTCGCATCGAAAACAGTGGCGGAGCTAGCATGCGTTCGTGGATAGTGGCAGGAATTTTGTGGGTGGGGCTGGGCGTGGTGGGAAGCCCGGAGGTACTTTGTGCCAAGGGGAAAATCCAATGGCGCTCTGCGGAAACGCAGCGCATCTCCCTGCGTCGTGAGCAGATTNCGGACCTGCGATCCGCACTCTCCACACTGCTCAGAACCCACGCCAAACATCCGCAGCGCATAGTCCTGCACTCGGAAGTACAGGGGCCGATGCAGGTGGGGTTCGTGGAAGGTGGCAGCCCGGAAGCGGTGCTGAGTTACTTATTGAGTCAGCATGGCCTTTCCGTGGTCAATCAAGCCGAGCAAACCCTCATCTTGCCTCGAAAGCTGGTTTGGAAATATCAGCCCATCCAGCGACCGCTCGCTTCTCCTGTCCCGCTACAAGCCCTTCTCGACGAGCTTTCGGAGATCGGTGAGCTGTCCATCGAGTATGTNCCGGAGGCATTGCGCTCCCACAAGGTTCATCGCAGCCTCGCGCACGAATCCGTGTCGGAGGCGCTGACNCANCTGGCGCGGGAGCATTCGGCGTTTCTGGAATACTTCCCCGGAATCCACCGCATGCGNTGGGTGCAGTCACCCGAAATGGCGATCCGGACATTGCGGTTGCGAAATCAGCGTGGTGCGGCGGTTGCCGCCGAGTGGTCCCGGATCACAGCATCGCTGCTGGAGTTGCGGCAGGTCGAGTTCGTGAATCCTGTAGACCAGCTNATCGTATTGAAAGGCCCAGAGCCTTGGGCGGGAGTCGCAGAGGAATTGGTCCGGCAACTTGACGTGGTGTCAGANGTCACGGTTGCAGAGATTCCTCAGGAAACATCAGCAGCGGCCTCACCTCCGGAATCTGTGCGCACCTTGGTATTGGAATCCGTGAGTCCCGAATTACTGGAATCACGCTTGGCTCCGCTGGTGGGCGAGGGTAGCGCCTTGGCGGGTCGGGTTCGAGTGTCGTGGGGAAAAGAAGCGGNGGAGGACGGAAAGCTCATCGTGGCACTCTCTGGAGAACCCAAAGCAGTCACTGCCGTCGCGGAAGTCTTGTTGGAATTGGAACCGTGGCTGGACGAATCTTCTCCGACAACATCCACACCANAGCAACCTCTGGAACCCCAAGCAACAGAGCGGCAAGTGCTACGAATACCGTTGCGCTACCTGCACATCGGCGACCGCAAGGTGCGCAGCAACGGCGAGATCGTAACACTGAAGGGAGCAGACACGCGCCTGCACGAGTTACTTGAGAAGGAGTTTCCAGCAGGCTCCAGCNAGGAGCGTCCCGCGCTGATCCCGGATCGTCCCGGAAACGCCTTGGTGTTGATTGGGCCTGCTGACACGCTCCAGTTTCTCCAACAGTTGTTGAAGGTCTGGGACCAACCAAGACCGCTGATCCGTATCGAGGCGCACATTTTCGAGACAAGTGAAGAGTTCTCGCGTCGTCTCGGAGTGGAATTCAGTGCGCGTGGAGCGCCTATCAGTGGCACGCCGAACGTCGATGCTCCCGGAGCATTCTCGGCTGCCGGAGTGCTGGGCGGGGCAGAGACTAGCCGGGGCTATCGTGTGGACACCGTGCTGCGACTCATGCAGCAAGAAGGCAAGGGCCGTATTCTCTCACGCCCGTTGGTTGTGACCGGAAACGACTTGGAAGCAGAGATGATCAGCGGCTCCCTNATCAACGTGAAGCTCTCGGTGGACAAAGGCTTGCGGGAACTGAGGACGGGGGTTACGCTGAGAGTAACGCCACGGTTGATTGCGGACGGTGGCGACAACCGTAGCCGCGACCGCATCTGGCTGAATGTCTATGCAGAGACGAGCACGCCGATTCTCAGCNACACGGTGGACGGCATCCCGCAAATCAATGTGCAGCGAACACAGGGAAGCGTGGAGGTGAGCAACGGCCAGCCCTTTTTATTGGGTGGACTTATCAAGGACAGCACTGGCTCATCTGAGTCTGGAGTTCCATTCTTCAAGGATTTGCCACTGCTCGGCTGGCTGTTTCGCACCAATGCTAACGAACGTCGCTTCGACCACGTCATGGTTTTCATCACCCCCACTCGTATTGTGCCTGAATCCTCACCAGCGTTACCGGACTTTGGGCTGGAACGCGGGGAGTCCACAAATTTCAGCGAGTGAGCCATGCCTGATTCCGCCAAATCCACCTCGCCTCCGGGAAGCTTCGACGAAGAAGCCTTCCACGCCCACAAGCGCCGCGAGCGCAACCATGCGTGGATCTTCGGAGCGCTCGGCGCCTTTGTGCTGCTTGACAGCGGCCTGCCCTATCCAATCCCGCTTATTGGACTGCCTTCCGTGTTGCTTGGCGGGGTGCTGCTGGCCTACGGATTCTTCCAGTACCGCGCCTACCATCGCCCGCCTCTCCACGAAGCCCTTGAACTTGGACGCAGCCTCGGTGGTTCCCTCACCCGCACCGAGCTTTTCCTNCGGCTACGGCTTAATGCGGAAGAAACCGACGAACTGCTTCAGGAGTTGATCGGCCAAGGCTTTCTGGAGCAAATGCACGACGATGTCCGGACCGAGCAGGAACCTCGGTTTCGGCTGCTCTCCTGATGCCTTTTTTTGTTTCCGGTTCGGTTCCTCCTTCACTCGGACACCGCATCGTGCTGGGGCCACTGGAAACCCTCTATTCCGCACTGGTTCGGACTCGCGTTCATGCNTACAAATGTGGCTGGCTGCAAACTTACCGCCCCGGAATTCCTGTGATCTCCGTTGGTAACCTCACGGCAGGCGGTTCCGGAAAAACGCCGATCGCAGATCACCTGCTCGTCACACTCCATCCCAACCGNGCCGCCCTGCTCAGTCGGGGCTACGGGCGCGTGAGTGATTCCGAGCCGTTGCGGTTGCGCTGGGACGAGGGGGTTCCCGGGACTCCAGAATTATTGGGCGATGAACCCTGCCTNCTCGCCCAGCGNCATCCGGACACGCCTGTTATTGTTGGAGCTAACCGCAGTCGCTCTGCCCGTCTCGCGGAAGTGCTGGATCGTCCGGATTGCCTCGTGCTGGATGACGGCTATCAGCATCTCGCGTTGCACCGCGACTTCAATTTGCTGCTTGTTGATGCCGAACGTGGCTTGGGCAACCGCCGCCTGCTTCCGCTCGGCCCCCTCCGCGAACCAATCTCGCACTGGGAACGGGCCGATGCCGTGCTGATCACCAAGGCAAATCTGGGCAATCCGGAGGTGTTGCTGCACCAGTTGCAGGGTGGGCTGGGTGTGACCAAACCCGTTTTCCGCTTCGATTACCTCCCGGAGCGGTTGGAGCGATTGGATGGCCAAGCCACCCGATCACTCAACTCGACCCGAGGAATGCGGGTGGTGCCCGTCTGCGGAATCGCCCAGCCTGAGGGGTTTTTCCGGATGCTAGAGTCATCCGGTTTGTGCCTTGATGAACCACTGCAATTCAGAGATCATTACACTTACACTGCCGCAGATGTCTGCCACCTTCAGGAGCGGCTAAAAACCTCTGGTGCAGAAGGATGGGTGATGACCGAAAAAGATGCCGTCAAACTCCGGGCCTTTCCGGAACTCGCAGAGTCCGGCTGGGTGCTGACGATGGNCGTGAAGCCGGAACCCGCATGGGCTGACTTTTGGAGCAAACGACTCCACGCATTGGGGCTGAAAGCACCGAATTTCCGTTCCTCGGTTCCCAAAACCTCTAAGCAGGAAAATCGGAAATGAATAGAAAATTGAACAACATCGCAGGCTCCTGTCTGTGCGGAAGCGTGAAGTTCCGGGTGTTTGGTGAGGTGGATGCGTTCTACCTTTGTCACTGCTCGCGGTGCCAACGCTCGACGGGTACCGCACATGTGGCCAACATTTTCACACAGCCGGGGAACATCGAGTGGCTGGCCGGAGAGGAGTTGCTCCGTCGCTATGAATTGCCGGAAGCCAAGAGTTTTGCCAAACAGTTTTGCGCGAATTGTGGCTCCGGACTCCCGTATGTGAATCGCGCCGGAACAAAGCTCNTCATTCCTGCTGGTAGTTTGGCAGNGTCCATTGATTTTGCGCCGAATGGCATCATTTTCTGGGAGTCGCGGGCCGAGTGGTATGAGCAGGGCATGATGATGCCGAAACATGCTGGANCACCCCAGCCTTAGCCAGAACCATTCGCCACACTTTTCTGCCAATCCCCTCTCCTACGTCTCTCTCCCTCACTTCACGCAGGTCTGTGCATTGCAACTGTTTGTTGAGTCCGNTAACATGAAATGTTTACCTGACGCTTGAAACGCTTGCCGTTTGCACAACATCAATGCCGCTGCACCTCTTCAACTCTTTGACCGAACGCTTGGAATCCTTCACCCCACACCGGGAGGGGGAAGCCACGCTCTATGTCTGCGGCCCGACGGTTTATGGTGACAGCCACCTTGGGCACGCCAAAACCTATGTTAGCTTCGACATCATCCTGCGTTACCTGCGTTTTTCGGGACTCCGCACCTTCTATGTCCAGAACATCACAGATGTGGGGCACTTGGTAGGCGATGCCGACGAAGGGGAGGACAAGNTGCTGCGCCGNGCACGGGAGCTTGCGCAAGCGCCGATGGCCGTGGCGGAAACCTACACGAACCAATATTTTTCGGTGATGGATCGGCTTGGTGTGATCCGTCCGGACATCTCTCCGCGAGCCACAGGGCATATTCCGGAGCAGCTTGAAGCGATTGCTGCGATGGTGGAATCCGGGCATGCCTACGAGGTGAACGGTTCGGTGTATTTTGATGTCACCACGGACCCGGAATACGGNCAGCTTTCCAANCGAACGCTGAACGGGTTGCAGGAAGGCACACGGGTGGAGGTTCGGACTGAGAAGCGCAACCCGCAGGATTTTGCACTCTGGAAATACGCGGAACCAGAACATCTGATGCGCTGGCGCGATACCTANNGCGGCTGGGGCTATCCGGGCTGGCACACTGAATGCGCAGTGATGAGCACTCGGTACCTTGGCGATGCCTTTGACATNCATGGTGGGGGCATGGATCTGAAGTTTCCCCACCACGAATGCGAGATTGCACAGGCCCGTGCGTTGGGCAAGCCCTTCGCCCGCCACTGGCTCCACAGCAACATGCTCACCATCGGCGGCCAGAAGATGAGCAAGTCCGCCGGAAATTTCGTGTCCGTGGAGGATGCGCTTGCTCAACATGATCCGCTAGTGGTTCGTTATTTCATTGTTGCTAGCCACTACCGCTCCGTCGTTGATTACAGCGAATCCGCTCTTTCTGGAGCGANAGCCGCCTTGCAGCGGTTNCACCAAACTGTGCGGTCTCTGCGNTCCAAAATGCCTGCAAACGCCAAGGCTCCGGAGCAGTATTTACAGGAATTCCGCAACCGCTTCAGCGCGGCCATGGATGATGACTTCGGGACTCCGCAGGCACTGGCGGTGCTTTTTGATCTCAGCCGGGAAGCAAACACCCTGCTCACTCAGTCGAGCCCGGATCCTGAGGCGTTGCTGGACGCCGAGCAGTTGTTCCGGAGTTTGGGCGGAGACGTGCTGGGCCTGATNCCCGAACAGCTTGCCGAGCAACCCGGGGATCATCACATGGACGACGCGATGCAGATTCTCATTGAACTGCGCAAGCAACTCCGGGAGGCCAAGGATTATCAGCGTTCCGACTGGNTTCGGGATCAGCTCNAAAACGCTGGGATTACCCTCAAGGACTCCCGTGACGGAACCACATGGGAAGTGAGCGTATGAGTGGAAAACTGAAGCGGCGGGCCTCCACCCTGAAGCGACTGCTGCTGCTCGTTCTGCCCTACAAGGGTTGGATTGCCACGAGTCTCATCTGCATGATGGGGTTCAATATTTTCACCGCCGCCCCACCGTTTTATGCAAAAGACATTGTGGACGCAATCGCTTACGGAGATGTCCCGCAGCTCAAGCAGTACTTCCTCGTCGGATTCGCCCTTGTCATTGTCTTTGTCCTCAAGGGTTTCTTCTTCTTCGGCCATGTCTACTGCCTCGGACGGCTCGTTCAGCGCCTCGTTGCCGAGTTGCGACAGCGGCTGTTTGACCACCTTCTCAGCCTCTCCTTCTCGTTCTTTNCNCGCTCCAAAACNGGTGATCTGATCTCGCGGTTCACCAATGACCTCCATGTCTTTCAGAACACGCTTCAGATCGGAGTCACTGGTCCTTTCCGGGACATTCCGCAGTTCTTCGTGTTTCTCGGCATCATGTTCTACCGGAGTTGGGATTTGGCGTTGGTGACACTGGCAATCATCCCCATCGCCCTGCTCTTCATTCGCATTTTTGGACGCCGCAACCTCAAGGCCGTGGACAAGCGCCAACTCAGCTTTAGCGGATTGAGCAGCCTGCTCGTGGAAACCATTTCAGGCATTCGCGTCGTCAAGGCATTTGGGATGGANCGCTACGAGAGCAAGCGTTTCGGCAAGGNGAACGAGGAGCTTTACCGCAATCANATGCGCTCGATCCTCATTGATTCTTACTCAACTCCGGTGATTGAAGTCATCGGAGCCACAGCGGGCGCAACCNTTGTGGCCTATGGGGGCTACCTCATCCTCAACGGCCAGATCACTGCCGGAGATTTCACCTCTTTCCTGCTCAGCTTCTTTCTGCTCAATGATCCGATCAAGAAACTCAACGGCTTCAACCTCAAGCTTCAGGAAGGCATCGCTGCATTGCGCCGCATTTTCGAAATTCTCGACACNGAGCCAGAAATCGTCTCGCCGCCAAACGCGGTCAAGCTCAAGGCATTTGAGCAAGAAATTGTTTTTGAGATCAAGGATTTTCGCTATAACGGGGCTAAAGACTCCGTCCTCCAGAACTTGAACCTCGCGGTCCGGAAAGGGGAAGCCGTTGCACTCGTCGGTAGCAGTGGTGCCGGCAAAACTACACTGGCGAACCTCATCCCGCGCTTTCACGATGTCACGGAAGGCTCGGTCAAGATTGATGGCCACGATGTTCGGACGCTGGACTTGCACGCCCTGCGCAACATGATCGCGATCGTCACGCAGGACACGATCCTCTTCAACGACACGATTGCGAACAACATTAGTTATGGGCATCCGGAGTGTTCGCAGGAGCGCATGGTCTCGGCAGCACAGGCGGCGAACGCGCACGATTTCATCTTGGAGCAGCCCGATGGTTATGATTCGTTCATCGGCGAGAAGGGAGCCAAGCTCTCCGGAGGCCAGCGGCAGCGGCTCTCCATCGCCCGTGCCTTGCTCAAGGACGCGCCGATCCTCATCCTCGACGAGGCGACTTCCGCACTCGATTCTGAATCCGAAATCGAGGTGCAGGGCGCGATCGAGTACTTGATGGCGAACCGCACCACCATCGTCATCGCTCATCGGCTCTCCACNATCCGCAATGCCGATCGCATCTGTGTGGTCGAGGACGGCACCATCATGGAAGAAGGCACCCACGACGAACTNCTGCGCAAAGGCGGTCGTTATCGCCAACTTCACGCGATGCAGTTTCGGGACAACATGATTCCCTTCCCCCAGGAACGTCGCAGTGGGACGACTGGCTGAGTTGACACGCACTGCTGTTATCCTTGCCGCNGGAATGGGTGTCCGTCTGCNGAGTGTTGTGGGGGAGNGCCCCAAGGGTTTGCTGGAGGTGAGGGGCGAAATGCTGCTGGGCCGCTCGTTGCAGTTGCTCCGGGGTTGTGGAATTGAGCGAGTTTTCGTGGCGACTGGATTTCAGGACAAACAGCTGGTTGAGGTCTTGAGGCAAGTTCCGGACGCTCCGGAGTTGCGTTTCGTCCACAACGCCCAGTTTGCCAAGTCCGGGAGCATGCACTCGCTCTACTTGCTCCAGGGGCAAATTCAGGAAGAATTTCTGCTCTTGGAGTCTGACCTCTTGTANGAGCANCNGGCACTGNNAACNTTGCTCNCCAAGGGNTNNCCGGANANNNTNCTGATCTCCGGATTCACGCAATCCCANGATGAGGTTTGGGTTCACGGGACAGCGGCGAATCCCCTTGGGGAGTCAGTCGCCACCGGCCGCATCCGGTGGATCAGCAAACAGCCCAATCCGGAGTTTGAGATTCAGGGCGAGTTGGTCGGGATCACTTGGCTGGCACTGGAAACCGTCCACGCCATGTGCGCCCACCACGAGTACAATCTGACCTTTCCGTGCAGCAATCACTATGAGGAAACACTTTCGGCCCTCTGTGAGGAACGAGAGATTGCGTACTTGAGAGTTGCAGATTTGCTGTGGACCGAAATTGACAATGCCAACCACTACGAACGGGCCGTGCAAACCGTGCATCCCCGCATCGTGAACGCCGACCAGAGGAAATCATGAGCGCTCCCATCGTACAACGCCAACCGTTTGTGGTGCCCACCACCGACGGCAAACTCATCGAGGAACACTTCGGAGGGGCCAGTCTTGGCAGTNCCGAAATCAGCATCGCCCNCATGGTCGCCCCTCCGCAGTGGTCGGAACCGCACCAGAATCCGGAGTTTGACGAATACACCCTGATGGTGAGCGGACGCAAGCAGGTGGAGGTGGATGGCAAAGCGGTGGTGCTGAACGCCGGAGAGTCCCTGCTGGTGCCCAAGGGAAGCCGAGTCCGCTACGCCAACCCCTTTGACGAACCTGCCGAATACTGGTCCGTCTGCCGTCCCGCCTTTTCCCCGGACACGGTGAACCGCGAAGAGTCTTCAGGCGAGTGATTTCAGCGAGACATTGTATTGTCTCGATGCAGTGCTGACTCCGGTCACCTCGCCATGGCGGGTTCTCAGGTAGTGAGGCAGCAACCAGAAGGGTCTGGCACGAGCGGGATGAAACGGTTGTAGCTGAGAAGGCCGGGGCACTCGCCTAGCCAGTAGCGGCGGAAGTGCTGCGAGTAGTAGCCCTTGAAGTTATCATCGATGTTACAGAATACTTCGGCTAAATCTATGGGAACCTCCTAGGTCGGGGATGATGAATGGCAAATTCAACTGACGCAGACTATCAGGAGATTCCCGCTTATCCAAAACCTGTCGTGTATTTTACACTGGTGAATTCAACTCATAAGTTTATAACCTTGACAGTGTGTAATTTCAATGTTTTAGTCCAAGATTGATTAAAATTAATTTAATGTCAGTGTGCTGTGTATGGGTCATACATCTGGACTACCATAAATTTCAGGAATTTCAACCCGGTGAGAGTTATGCACTTATGAGTTGAATCTAGTACTTAAAAAACCATTATGAATGAACGGCAAAAGACCGCCCTAATTACAGGTGTAACCGGACAGGACGGCAGTTACCTTGCCGAGTTTCTGCTCGAGAAAGGCTACCGGGTCCATGGGATCGTCCGTCGAGAAAGCCTTGAAAAGAATAGGCATGGTCTTCAGAATCTTGAACGCTGCATTGAAGAGATCAAGCTGCATCCTGGATCTATCGAAGATCACCTCAGCATTTACAAGATCATCCAGTCGGTCAAACCCGACGAATGCTACCATTTAGCTGGACAAAGTTTCGTCAGCTACGATTTCTCGGAACAAGTCACGCTGATGAATACTAACTTCAATTCGACGCTTTATTTACTATCGTCGCTCAAAGAACTTGTTCCGAAGTGCCGCTTTTTTTTCGCTGGCTCTAGCGAAATATTTGGTAACCCGGAAGAGGCGCCCCAGCACGAGCGTACGTGGTTTAACCCGAAGTCCGTCTATGGTATCGCCAAGGCGGCTAGCTACCATGCGGTGCGTAGCTACCGCCAGTGTCATGGGCTCCACGCCTGCGTTGGTATCCTCTACAATCACGAATCTCCACGACGTGGCTACCAGTTTGTTACGCGCAAGATTACTGCCGCCGCCGCCCGCATCAAACTCGGGCTTCAGTATGAACTTCAGCTTGGCAACCTAGACGCTACCCGAGACTGGGGTTACGCCCCAGAGTATGTGGAGGGGATGTGGCAAATGGTACAGCAGAACCAACCGGAAGATTTAATCCTAGCAACTGGTGTGAGCCGGACTGTACGGGAATTCGTCC